>JAKART010000396.1 GCA_021819255.1 Acidobacteriota bacterium | reverse complement strand
GCCGAAGTTGTGATGGTCATCTCAGACAAGCAGACCGCTCCGATCCTGGAGCGAGCCGCGAGACACCAGGTGGCGGCTCTCTTTCTGGATTCGGCGGGCCTGACGCGTGAGGCGTATGACCGGCAGGTGAGTCAGGTACTGGAGGGCGTAGGCGCCGAGGTAGTGCTGCTGATCGGTTATATGCGCATTGTCACCGCTTCATTTGTTCAGGCCTGGAGGGGTAGACTGCTGAACGTGCATCCATCGCTGCTTCCAGATTTTGCGGGGTTGATGAATCGAAAGGTGCATGAGGCCGTACTGGCCGCCGGAGTTGCGGAAACCGGTTGTACGGTTCATCAGGTGGCGGAAGAGGTTGACGGAGGACCGATCGTTCTGCAGAAGCGGTGCCCTGTCCTGCCTGACGATACAGTGGATCACTTGAAGGACAGGGTACAAGCGCTCGAACAGGAGGCGTTTGTTGAGGTATTGAGAAACTGGAGCGAGATCCAAAGGGATTCGAGGGCGTAATGGCAAAGCGAGCGCAGAATGGCCAAGCGAGGACGATGCGGAGGAGCGGAAACTCATCTGAGCGAGTGGCAGCGGTCGGCATCATCATGGGGTCTCGCTCCGATTGGCCTACCATGGAGACGGCGGCCGGCGTTCTCAAAGAGTTTGGGGTGGGCTTTGAGGTGGAAGTGGTGTCTGCGCACCGCACCCCAGACAAGATGATGCGCTACGCAGAGAGCGCTAAAGAGCGCGGGCTGAAGATCATTATCGCCGGCGCCGGCGGGGCGGCACACCTGCCCGGCATGGTGGCGGCGAAGACAACCTTGCCAGTGCTGGGCGTTCCCGTGAAGAGCCGAGCTCTGAAGGGTCTGGACTCTCTTCTCTCCATCGCCCAGATGCCGGCCGGGGTTCCGGTGGCGACGTTCGCCATTGGTGAGGCTGGCGCAAAGAATGCCGGCTTGTTTGCGCTATCGGTCCTGGGGTTGGAGGACGAAGGACTGCAGCGGAGGCTGGAGAAGTTCCGTAAAGCCCAGACCAAAGCTGTCCTGAAAGGACCGGACCCCCGTCGATGACTGAGGTGGGCAAGAAGAATTCGCGGCAAAGAATCGGCATTCTGGGTGCCGGGCAGCTGGCATTGATGTTGGCGCAAGCCTCCGCAGCGCTCAATCTGGAGGTGGTCTGCGCTGGCCAGCCAGGGGACTGTGCGGGACAGGTTGCGGAGGTTCGCAATGTTGACCTGGACGACGCTGAGGCAGTGGCTGCTTTTGCGCAAGGGATGGATCTGGTAACGGTAGAGAGCGAAAACATCCACGCTGATGTGCTGCAGGGGTTGAATCTCTATCCCAATGCGGGTGCAATTGGAATCGCTCAGGAGCGCTTGTTTGAAAAGCGCTTCTTCAAGGACTGCGGTGTTGCCACTGCGCCATTTGCCGCGGTGGATAGTCTGGATGATCTGCATCAAGGCATCAGGGAGATCGGACTGCCTGCGATTCTCAAGACCAGGAGGCTCGGATACGACGGCAAAGGTCAGGTGCGCCTCCAACACAGCGAAGAGGCGGCCGCCGCATGGGCATCTGTCCGAGAGGTCCCCTGCATTCTAGAGGGAGTTATCGATTTCGATGCAGAGGTATCCCTGATTGCCGCGCGCGCTCGAAGCGGGGATACCGTCTTTTATCCCTTGGTCGAGAATCATCACCGGGAGGGCATCCTGCGTGTCTCCAGCGCCCCATTTCTGCATGAGGATCTGCAGCGGGAAGCCGAGCGCCATATGACGATCTTACTCGAGAGGCTCAACTATGTGGGCATTCTGGCTGTCGAGTTTTTTGTTGCGAACGGCGATCTCTTGGCCAATGAGATGGCGCCCAGGGTTCACAATTCAGGTCATTGGACGATCGAAGGTTCAGCGACCTCGCAGTTTGAAAACCATCTGCGGGCGATATCGGGAAGGGAACTGGCCAGCACAGAAAGTCGACCGACCGTCATGTTGAACTGCATAGGGAGCATGCCTCCCGAGGCGGAAACGGCAGCGTTTCCAGGCCTGTTTCGTCACGACTACGGCAAGGAAGCAAGGCCGGGGCGTAAGGTGGGACACCTTACGTTTGCGGGCGCCGAGCAGGCTGCAATCATGGAGTGGAAGCGAAGACTGCAAGCCCGGTGAGTTCTGATGGCTGAGTGCCGTATGGATGCCGCTGATGCATTCTGAGGCTACGGCGCCACGGCAAGGTTGCGAATGGAAAGAACGGGACTAGCCGCTTTCGAGAGCACATGATAAGCAAGGCTGGTATGAAGATGGCGCCCGAGGTGGGATTCGGTCTGAACGCCCATGACGATCAATCCAGATGGCTGGGTCTGGGCTATCGTGATCATGCGGTCCAGATCCAATGCATTTTTGAGCTGGAAGTCCGGCGTACACCACTCTGCCTGATCTTCGCCAAAGATGGATTTCATCCGGGCACAGTACTCCTCCGCCAGATTCCTGCTCAGGTTCCGGTCTTTGAGGGCTGCAGAGGTTAGTAGCTGATAGACTTCCACAGGCACTCGGAACTCCTGACGCAAGAAGACCGCATAGGGCGCTGCGGCCGCGGCCTCTGGCGTGAAGTCGGAAAAGTAAAGAATCTTGTCCATGGGAAGTGAGAGATCGACACCGGAGAGCACATGAGAACCCACAGTCAGGGTAGGGCACTCGGCGCTGAGCAAGAGCTTCTCCGTATTCGAGCCGATCAATAGGTGACCCAATCCCCGGTGAACTCCATGGACTCCGAGCACCAAAAGATCGGCCTGCGTCTGTTTTGCAGCCTGAAGGATGACGTCGGAAGGAACGCCCACTTCAACGAGGATAGAGACGTTCAAGCCCATGCGTCGCACGCCCTCTGCCAGCGCGGCGAGACGACGATATGCGGCCTGGCGGGTCTGGCTGGACGTCTTGGTGATCAGCTCTGCCTCTACGGCAGCAGGCATAAGTTCTACGACGTGCAGCATGACGATCGCCGCTTGAAAGTGGTTGGCGATGGCCACTGCGTAGTCCAGAGCCAGGCGAGAGCTCTCCAGAAAGTCCGTAGCGAACAGGATCTGCTTGAATCGAATCTCTTTCTGCATACCAAACGGTTCTCCGGTTGAAGCTGCCGCGGATGGGGGTTGATGGCTGTAGTATCGGGCCCGATTTGACGGAATGGTTTAGCGTAGAACCGGCTTGCGAGAT
>JAKART010000395.1 GCA_021819255.1 Acidobacteriota bacterium | reverse complement strand
TTCATAGAACCCGTCCGCATGACCTTTCAAAACCGCCAGGGCCGGTGGCAACCTTAGTGTCTGACTGGTGGCAATCGTCTTCAATGCCTCGATTACGGCTAGGCAATCCCGACCCGCGCCAGTTTGCACAACGGCCGACAACGCATCTACCACCTCTCCGGCGGTGGAGCATGCAGGAACCGAGGCTGCTGGTATACTCCAAGCTTTCAGCAGTGCATTCATGTGGAACCGGTCTGCCGGATTGGCCAGCAGCCGCAATCCCAACAGGAACTGCTGGAGCAGATACGATTCGTATTCGTGAGCGGCAGACAGGCGACGATAAAAGTTCAGGCCGCGTGCCCCAAGCTCACGCTCCACCGCGATGATGCAATATCGGTTTCGGCCGAGAACTGCGCATTTCGAGAGGGTGAAGCCTCCCTCGATATCAGGATGACCTTCGCGTAGCAGCCGCTCTATTTCATCAACAATGAGCGTGGCTTCATGGGCTTCATCGTTACCTGCAAGCACCCGGACCCAGCCCACGATCGGAAGCTGACCCTCTACCGAGTAGCTTGGGATCAGTTGCCGCGCAGCCCGCACGACCATCTGTGAAGACCGAAAATTTTCGGTCAGTTCGATCCGCTTCGCCCCGAATTCTTGGGCAAATTCTTCCATGAACCGGGGACTCGAAGTGTTGAACCCATAGATGGACTGCTTCGGATCACCCACCATCATCACATTCCGGAAGCCATCCCCGCATAGCGCGGTAATCACCGCATACTGTGCTTCGTTCAGGTCCTGGGCTTCATCCACACAAATATACCGATAGATTCGCCTGTAGAGACCGGCGACCTTAGGGACTTCTGAGAGTAGCCGAAAGGCAAGCAGCAGTAGATCATCGAAGTCGTATGCTCCAGACGCTGCCAGACCTGCATTATAGGCTTCAAGCAGATGCTCTTCAAAACTACCAGCGTCGGGAACCCCCGTGAGCGGATGCGCCTTTATCCGCGAGATTTCCTTTAACCAGTCATCTATCCGGTTGTTCTGATCTTTTGTCGATCTGGCCTCGGCCAACTGGCTCCACAGCAGGGGATCGCTGTTTACCGCCAGCATCAGGACCTGTCGACGATCCTGCGCACGCTCGAAAATCTGCGGATGGCCTGTTACCCCGATAGCCTTGCCCCGGTCTGCCAGCAGTTCTAGGCAAAAACCGTGCAGTGTGCTTACGGTCGCGCGCTGCCTTTGCTCCCCGAGGCTTTCCAGCCGCTCAGCCATTTCATTCGCTGCCTTGTTGCTGAAGGTCAGCGCCAGCACCTTGAAATGCGCCCTGGACCTCTGCAAAAGGGTGCGGACACGCTCAGTAAGAACCCTCGTCTTGCCCGAGCCTGGGCCGGCGACCACCAGAATCGCCCCTTCATCGTGGTCAACAACCTGTTGTTGAGCCTTGGAGAGGGACAGCTTCATGGCGGAGGTGTCCGGGCTGCCCATCCCAGCTTCGCTGAGATCTCTTTGAATATCATACGTACGCGTGGAGGTGGCGTCCGGCTGTCATCCGTAATCGCCGCGATGTGGGTGGCACAAGGGACTGCCATACTCGTTTTCTGTGAAGACAGCGCATCGAGAATTGCCAGATTGCGGCCATCCGGCACATTAAAATCCTTGAGGCCGCCCCCTTTCTTTTTCTGCCCTTTCTGACTCTCCATGTGCTCAGAGATGTAGTCCTGTTTTTGATAGTAGGAATTGAAAGCGGCCTCGATTTCTGGTGCATACCCATCAGCTATAAGCTGGGCCTCGAAATCATTACCGGGGTCCATGGTGACGACGTTCGCAAGCTGCAAGCCATTTGGAAACCCGGCTTTACATAGGCTCGATTTGAGCATGTGGAGCGGTTGCGATTCGGCGTCGGACAGTATGAACCAGGGAATTTCTAGGCTTTTGGCCAGCCAGACGAACGGGAAATAATCGTTCCCACCGACCGGCACAAAGCTTAGGCCGAGTTGATGAATTGAGTTGCCCCAATATCGTTCGGCGAAGACCGGAAGCGCGGCCTCCTCTGTCTCCCCTTCGAACAGCAGCAGAGCACTGGAAAACAGAAGGTCCCCGCGCGTCACCATAATGCGGTTTTCGAGCTTCTGTACGTCGTCCCGACTGAGGTTCGAGATATCGAGGCTACAGACCTTGCTGGCCGCGCCGTCTTTGCGGAACAGCCGGAGCTGTCCGAGCTTGGCCTGGCTTGCAAAATAGGAGGAGTGAGTGCTTACCATCACCTGTGCCTGCATCGCCTGAACCTGGCTGTAGAGCGCGCGTTGTGCGTGCGGGTGCAGGTGGGCTTCTGGCTCTTCCAGGGCCAGGAATGTGTGAACAGAGTTGTGTTCTTGCATCGCCTGTTGCGAGCGCCAGCGTGCAAAGGCCTGAAACACCATGAGCGAGGCGAGGCTACGGGTGCCCATCCCGTGCCGCGCCAGCGGAAAGGAGAGATCGCCCGCCCCGGTTATGCTTACATCCAGACCCTTCGCCAGATCGCGTAGGCGGCGGGCGACGGGCGAGATATCGACGGTGGCTTTGTCGCTGGCCAGAACACCCTTGATGCCGCCAAGATGGTCCCCGACATGCTTCAGAACGGCACTGCCATCGACCAGTTGCCGATTGAGATCGCTCAGCAGCGTTTCTGCCGCCGCGATGGAGGTGTCATCCAGCCCGAGATCGTCCGTCAAGCGACGCCAAAACGAGGTGCGGGCGCGGAGGTCTTCATCCATGTCGCGCTTGGCATCAATATAGTGCAGCGACAGCGGTTCGAGTTGGTGAGCCGAAACCCGTTCCCTCTCTTCCGCTCTTTCAAAATCTTGCGGCGCGAGCCATTCCTTCAGGAATTTGCGTTCGACCCGGTATTCGCCTTGTGGCATGCTCCATGCCAGCGTCGCCCGGATGCCTACGAAATCGGCGTGGTTTTCATCCTGAGAGATGCCCAGGCCGAATAGCTCCGTCCAATAGGAACCCCCCGGGAAGGCCGCGATCACGTTGCCAGCGTCATCGGCAGGGCGGATCAGCAGGTCAATGATTGCCTTCCGGTCTCTTGGTAAGAGCTGGCCTGGGGAATCTGGACAGGGGGATGAGTGGATTTTCTGCCTGACAGCGGCGAGGATGCCGCGGATCAGGAGAGAGCATGACCAGACGAACACGGCGGAACCACACACCGGCCTTCAAGG
>JAKART010000394.1 GCA_021819255.1 Acidobacteriota bacterium | reverse complement strand
AGAACCTGGGTTGGGCCATGGTCTACAACCTGATCGGAATTCCCTTGGCCGCCGGCGTCCTCTACCCGTACTTTCACATCCTGCTCAGCCCGATCCTCGCCAGCGCCGCCATGGCTCTCAGCTCGGTGAGCGTCCTCACCAACTCACTGCGCCTGCGATCTTTACCCAACGCCCAATAACCTTCCAACCTTTACCCGTCTTCTGCGCGCCCGTCTCCACGCGATACACTTGAACCACCGCCGTGGGCGGGTTCAACGTGCGCATCTTCACCCGCTATATCCTCCGCGAGATCACCGGCTACGCCTTGCTGGGCGGCGTCCTGTTCACCTTCATTCTCTTCATGCGCTACCTGCTTCCGCTCATGGAGCTCACGGTGCGCGGCATCGCCTCGCCCATGGATATCCTCCGCCTGGTCGGATATCTGCTGCCGGGCTTCTTCTCCTTCACCATCCCCATGGCGGTACTGGTGGGCATCCTTCTGGGTTTGAGCCGCCTGGCCGCGGACAGTGAAGTCACCGCCATGCGCGCCTCGGGCGTGGGGGTACTCTCCTTTGTCCGCATCGTCAGCCTCTTCGCCATCGTCTTCTGGATGATCGGCATGGCCAACTCGCTGTATGTGGCGCCCCGCGCCGCAACCGCCCTGCTGGCCTACGAAAGCGCCAGCAAGACCAGCCAGGCCACGGTGGAGGTGCAGCCGCGGGTGTTTTATGAAGACTTCAAGAACTACGTTCTGTACGCCCAGGACGTTATCCCGGGAGCCAACGGCACGGCCATCTGGCGTCACGTCTTCCTGGCCGACCTGAGCAAGCCGGCCAACCCGCACATCATCACCGCCAACAACGCCACCGTTCTCAGCGGAGGCCCACAGACCCTTCGCCTGGAACTCTCCAACGGCAGCCGCCATGATATCTCGCTCTCCAATCCCGGGCAGTACGATATCTCCACCTTCCTCAGCACGGAACTGCCCATGCAGACCATGCCTCAGGAGGAGGGGTCTCATCTGAGCCGCCGCGACACTCCCATGCACGCCCTCAAGACGCGTGACCTGTGGGCTCTGGCCGAAGCCCCCGGCGCCGCTTCCCGGCCCTACCGCATTGAGCTCAACTACCGCTTCGCCTTCCCCACCGCCTGCCTGGTCCTGATGCTGGTCGGTGTTCCACTCGGACTCTCCTCGAAACGCGGAGGCAAGGGCGCCGGCTTTGTTGTCACGCTGGGGCTGGTATTTCTCTATTACTTCCTCTCCTCAATGGGCATTGCCCTGGCCCGTCAGGACAGGCTTTCGCCGGCTCTGGGGGTGTGGAGCGCCAACCTGCTGTTTGCCATGGCCGGAGTGGTGCTGCTCGAGCAGATCTCCCGTGGCGGGGCCATGCTGGAGACATTCGCCGGCATCGGCAGAAACCTCACCCGGCTCTTGGATCGTCTCCGCAACCGCTCTCAGCCTCATGCTGCCGGCGGCGGTCCCCATGCAAATGAAGAGGGCGCGCTGATGCAGCGCCTGCGCCGCGTCTTCGGCATTCACTTCCCTCTTATCCTGGATGAGTACGTGATGGGAAGCTTCCTGCGCAACTTCCTCCTGGTTCTGTTCACCCTGATCCTTCTCTTCATCATCTTCACCTTCTTCGAGCTGATCGGCGACATCCTCCGCTACCGCACTCCGCTCTCCGTGGTGGGCGACTATCTGATCAACCTGATTCCTTTCATCATCAACTCCGTGCTCCCGCTCTGCTCTCTGGTCGCGGTGCTCATCACCTTTGGCGCGCTCAACCGCAACAGCGAACTGACGGCGATGAAGTCGGCCGGCGTCAGCCTCTACCGCATCGTTGCTCCCATGCTGGTGGTCGCCACGCTGCTCTCGGCGCTTCTGTTTGTCTTTGATGAGACCTATCTGCCGGGAGCCAACCGCCGGCAGGAGGCTTTGCTGTCCCAGATCAAGGGGAAGCCGGCGCAGACATTTCTTCGTCCGGATCGCAAATGGATGTCCGGCGACACCACCGACGCCAAGGGCGGGCAGATGCAGCCAACCCGCATCTTTTACTACCAGTTCTTCGATCCTGACCGCAACATCTTCGACAACCTCACCGTCTTTGAGTTCCAGCCCGGCACCTTCCATCTCACCCGCCGCATCTTTGCGCGCAGCGTTCGCTGGGACGACAAGCTCAACCAGTGGGTCTTTGAAGATGGCTGGCAACGCACCTTCGCGGGTGAATCGATTACCAGCTACCAGCCCTTCACGCTGGCCACCTTTCCAGAGATCCACGAGCAACCCAGTTACTTCAAGAAGGAAGAGCTCCAAAGCCAGGAGATGTCCTTCACCGAGCTCTCCCGTTACATACGCGACCTTGAACAGAGCGGCTTTGACACCATGCGTCTGCGCGTTCAACTCAACCGCAAGCTGGCCTATCCGCTCATGACGCTGGTGCTGGCCATTCTGGCCATTCCGTTCTCGCTGTTCGCCGGCAAGCGGGGCGGCATCGCGGGCATCGGCACGGCGATCGGAGTCGCCATCTGCTACTGGGTCATCGCCGGCATCTTTGAGAATCTGGGTGACGTCAACTCGCTTCCGGCGATCCTGGCCGCATGGTCCCCGGATATGCTCTTCGCCATGGCCGGAGCTTATCTTCTGCTCCGCACCCCCACCTGATGCCCGGTCCGGGCCAGCTCCCCGGCCAGATCCCTGGCCCACTCCCTGGCCAAGACTCGATCGGCTACACTAAAAACCGATATGAAAACTTCAAGCCTCCCTTGTTGCACGCTCGTCATGGCCTTGGCTGCGCTCCCCATGGGAGCGCAAACCTCCACCACCCACCCCATTCACCATACCGCCGCGCGCGGCGCCCATACCCCGGGCTGCGTCGCCCCGCCGCCGGTCTCCCCCAAGATTCCAGCGCTGCCGGCCAGCGCGCCCTGCCCGCGCATCCTCTATACCCTCACCCACATTCCGGACACTCATCTGGACTACGCCTCGCCTCTGCTCAGCAAAGATCTGCGCGAGGAGCTCTCCGGACAGAAGTCCACGTACTCGCTCATCTATGTTGACACCCAAGTTGGAACCGGCCCGGTGGCCCAGAGCGGCAAGTTCCTCACCGTGCACTATACCGGGTATCTGGCCGACGGCAAAAAGTTCGACTCTTCCGTGGACCGCGGCCAACCCATTACCTTTCCCTACGGCCGGCACCGCGTGATCCCGGG
>JAKART010000393.1 GCA_021819255.1 Acidobacteriota bacterium | reverse complement strand
AGGGTAATGACCAAGCCTCCGGTCACGATGAGGCTGCCTCCCACCAGAACGGGCAGGCTGGGTGACTGACCGAAGCGCAGTTTGGCCACCACCTGCGCCAGGACGAAGAACAACGCTACATAAGCTCCCAGCAGCTCGCCGAAGTCCCAGGGTGGAAGGTTGACGAACAGCCCGTAGAGCCCCAGCACCAGCGCACCCGCCGCGAACCAGCCTGCCCGGTGCCCGCCGGAGGAGCGGTAGAGTCCGGACTGGAAGAAGGAGTCTCCCAGCACCTCCAGCGCCGCGGCCAACAGCAGCACCACCAGGCTACCCCACGGCGACGCCACCATCCCCTTCAACAGATGCTTCACAGTCTGCTCCTCCCTGGCGGAGTCCCCGGCAAGGACCGCTTGCGCGCCATCCGATGGGCTGCACCTGCTGGCTTGATATCTTCGGATTCTACAAGGATTGGCTGAAGCTGGAGACGCCGGTGCCGGAAAATGGACACGGGAGGGTAAACTGAAGCATCTGCTCCGCCAATCTTTCCTACCCACGGATAGGGGAACGCGTCCTTGAGCTTGTTTGGCTATATCCTGATGCTTTCCGGCTGGCTGCTGACGCTGGCCTCTCTGTTCCTGCTGGCGGGGGCGGGCCAGCGCCTGCTCTTTGTTGCTGCCGGTCTGGCGGTAGAGCTGCTTGGCCTGGGCCTGCTTACGTATCGTTACCGTGCGCTGCGGAGGGAGGCGCGATGAGCGTGAATCTTTGCCTGATGAGCCTGCTTCTGATTCCCTTTGCGGCCGCGGGCCTGGCGCTGATCCAGCAGGGCCTGGGGCGCAGCCGCAGCGCCGCCCATTCCATGCTCTGCTCGCTGTGCGCGTCGGCCACCGCGGCGATCGTCTTTGTGTTGGTTGGATCCGCATGGATGGGCTTTGCGGGAGGCGCGGCGCACCGGCTGCATCTGGCGGGCAGGACGATCGACTGGCTGGGCGCTGAGCCCTTCTTCGCCGTCGGCATCGGCTCCAGCCTCCTGGCCGGCCCCTACCGTGCGCTGGCGCTGGCCTACGGGATCTTCGCCGCCGGCCTGGCCGCCTTGATTCCCATCAACTCCGGCAGCGACCGCTGGCGTCTATCTGCGGTGGCAGCGGCCAGCGCGCTGCTGGCGGCCGGCATCTTCCCGCTGTTTGGGCACTGGGTGTGGGGCGGCGGATGGCTGGCGCAGTTGGCGCCGCTGTTTGGCCTCCCTGGCTTTTCGGATCTGGGCGGCGCCGCCGGGATTCAGGTTCTGGGCGGCCTGGGTGCGCTTTCGGTGGCCTGGATCGTAGGCCCGCGCCAGGGCAAGTACAGCGAAGGAGTGGCCGCGGCTATCCCCGGACACAACATCGTCCAGGTGCTGTTCGGCTGCATGCTGGCGCTCATCGGCTGGATCGGGCTGGAGTCCGCCACCTCGCTCCTGTTCTACGGCGCGGGGGTTGGCCAGATCGCCCTCACCCTGGTCAACGCCATGCTGGCCGCATCCTCCGGCTGCCTGGCCGCGATGCTGACCACCCGCCTGCGCTACCGCAAGCCCGATGCCTCCCTAAGCGCCAACGGCTGGATCGCGGGACTGGTAGCAGGCTCGGCCGGTTGCGCCCGGCTCACCCCCGCCGAAACCATCCTGATCGCGCTGGTCGCCGGGACTCTGGTGACCTTCCTGGTGGAGACCCTGGAGCTGCGCCTGCTGATCGACGATCCGGGCGGCGCGATCTCCGTACATCTGGGGGCTGGTCTGTGGGGCATGCTGGCCTGCGGCCTCTTCGCTTCCAGCCGCTCCGGCTGGGTAGCGTTGCTCCTGGCGCAACTGATCGGAGCGGCGACGTTGCTGGGCGCCATCTTTCCGCTGATCCACATCTCCCACCGCCTGCTCAACCGCCTGATTCCCTTCCGCGTGGATACGGACGGCGACTGGCAGGGCATGGACATTCGCGAGCTGGGCGCGGGAGCTTACCCGGAGTTTGTGCTGCACGCCGACGAGTTTACGCCGCGGTAGAGGTTACAGACCCACATCTCGAAAAGCCCGAGATGCGAAAAGCCCCAGATGTGGGAGCCCCGATCTTACGGAGCAACGTCCTCGCCTGTTCCAGCCACAAACGGACCGACGGTAGACGCTAGACCATTTTCCCTGAAGGTGTAAGCAAGGGGAACGACTCCTGTGGGCGTTTTCCTCAATGAAAACGCCACTGGACGCCCGCTTCCGTACACCCATCATCAGGGAAAATGGTCTAAGCATGCCGCGATACCAGCAGCAACAGGGCAAAGAGGAGCAGCGGAATCAGCGCCAGGCCGGCGTAGACCAGCAGGCGGCGGCGCTGCGGAGACCGGCGCTTCTGCCACTGCTCGGCATCCGGGCGGGCAGCCACGCCTACCTGGTCCTGATGCAAGAGGTCATGGGCCATCTCGCGGGCGCTGGCATAGCGGTTTTTGGGCTCACGCTCCAGGGCGCGGTAGACGATCTCCTGCAGTTGCGGCGAGATGGAGGGATCGCGCTCGCGGGGCGGAACGGGTTGATTCAACAGCCGGTCATTCATCACAGCCAGGGGATTGGGGCCGGTGAAGGGCGTCGCGCCGGTGAGCATCTCATACAGCATCACGCCCAGGGCATAGACATCGCTGCGCGCGTCTCCGCGCTTGCCGCGCACCTGCTCGGGTGAGATGTAGTCCGGCGTTCCCAGACTCTGGGAGAAGTGCGCGAAGGTGAGCCGCCGCGCCCCTTGGCTGCCGGCGATGCCGAAGTCGATCAGGTGAATGGCGTCGCTGGAGTCCACCATGATGTTCTCGGGTTTGAGATCGCGATGCACCACGCCATTGGCGTGGACGTGCTCCAGAGCCTGGCAGATCCCCACGGTGAGCTTGACGGCGCGCTCCACGGGCAGCTTCCGCTCCTCATTCACGATCTGGCGCAACAGCCGGCCCTCCAGCCACTCCATCACCATGTACACCTGGGAGCTGTCCGGGTTGGGGAAGACCTTCATCACCCCGGGGTGATCCAGGCGCATGCCGATCTCCTGCTCCCGGCGGAAGCGATCGAAGAGGGCCGGGTCGCTCTCCACCTCGGCATGGGGCACCTTGATGGCCACCTGTTGGCCGTTGCGGGTATCGCTGGCCCGGAAGACGGTGGCCATGCCGCTGGTGGCGACGATCTCCTCGAGTTGATAGACGTCGAGCCGGTCCCCTGGATGCAGGGTAAGGT
>JAKART010000392.1 GCA_021819255.1 Acidobacteriota bacterium | reverse complement strand
CGCGCGCTTTCGTCCGTTACCATCTCTACAGAGGTCAAAAGGAGCCGCATCCCGCATGAAACCAGCCGAAGGCCGCAGGAGAGTTGTCATCGAGGAGGTTCAGCCCAGCATAGACAATGGACGTTACTCCGTGAAAGGGATCCTGGGGGAAGAGATCACCGTTACGGCAGCCATCTTCGCTGACGGCCACGATCACGTTGCCGCGCGACTCCTCTACCGCCATCAGACCCAGCGCCGTTGGAGGTCGACGCCCTTTGTCAAACTCGGCAATGACCTCTGGTCGGCTACCTTCTCCACCTCCGATCCCGAGGATGCCGCGCGCATCGGCCCGTGGCGCTTCACCATGGAAGCCTGGGTCGATCACTTCGACACCTGGCTCCATGATCTTGCCAAGCGCCTGGCGGCGCAGTCTGAGTCCGCCCAAGAGATCCCCTTGGCGTTTCGCATCGGCGCCGACCTTCTGGATGCAACCGCGGCGCGCTGCAAGGCCAAATCTGCCGACGCCAAGCAGATCCATGCTGCGGCCGTGGAGCTCCGCGCTCTGGCCGACCAGAATCTCTCGTTGTATCCCGATCCCGTCACCCCGGAGGGAGTTCTCAACCCCGCCCTCATCGCGCAGGTCCGCAGCTACCCCGACCTGAAGTTCGCCACTCGTCACCCCATCGAGTTTCCCCTCTGGATCGACCGTGAGCGAGCCGGCTTCTCCGCCTGGTACGAACTCTTCCCTCGCTCCTGCTCACCCATCCCCCACCAGCAGGGAACGCTGCGCGATGTGGCCGCATTGGTTCCAGAAATTGCCGCGATGGGCTTTGATGTGCTCTATCTGCCGCCCATCCATCCCATCGGGATGGCCTTCCGCAAGGGACGCAACAACTCCACGACGCCGGAGCCCGGGGACGCGGGTAGCCCGTGGGCCATTGGGAACAGGCGCCTGGGCGCTGGTGACGGAGGCCACACCGATATCCATCCCGGCCTGGGCTCGTTTTCCGACTTCGACCACCTGGTGCATAAGGCGCGGGAGCACAACATGGAGCTGGCGCTCGACATCGCCTTTCAGTGCAGCCCCGACCACCCCTGGGTCGAGCAGCATCCGGCCTGGTTCAAGCACCGCCCTGACGGCAGCATTCAATACGCGGAGAATCCTCCCAAGAAGTATCAGGACATCTACCCGCTTAACTTCGAATCTACGGACTGGCGCGGGCTTTGGGATGCGCTTTGCGACGTCTTCCTGTTCTGGGTCGAACGCGGTGTCCGCATCTTCCGAGTGGACAATCCCCACACCAAAGCGCTGCCTTTCTGGGAGTGGTGTATCGCCAAGATTCACAAATCGGCCCCTGATGTGCTGTTTTTGTCGGAAGCCTTCACCCGCCCCCATCTCATGTACGCCCTAGCCAAAGGCGGCTTCACACAGTCGTATACCTACTTCACCTGGCGCACCACCAAACAGGAGATTCAGAGCTACTTGGAAGAGATCTGCTACCCTCCGGTTTCCACCTTCTTCCGGCCCAACCTTTGGCCAAACACCCCGGACATTCTGCATGCGCAGTTTCAGGTGGAAGATCTCGACCATCGTCGAGCGATCTTTCGGCAGCGCATCCTTCTGGCCACTACGCTCTCGTCCAACTACGGCATCTACGGTCCCGCCTACGAGCTGCTGGAGGGCCGACCGGCGAAGCCTGCCCCGGGAAGAACATCCAGCGAGGAATATCTGGACAGCGAGAAGTATCAGATCCGCGCTTGGAACCGCTCCGCGTCCCACTCCATCGCCCCATTCATCGCGGAGCTGAACCTGATCCGGCGCGCCAACCCGGCTCTGCAACACAATGCGGCTCTACACTTCCACAGCATCCCCAACGACCAGCTCCTGGCGTACTCGAAGTCCTTCGCCGGAAACACCATCCTGGTCGTCGTCAACCTTGATCCCCTGCACGAGCAAAGCGGCGTCCTGGACCTGAACATGCCTGCCCTGAACCTTCCCTGGCGGTGCAGCTTTGATGTCCAGGACCTGCTCACCGGGGCTGTCTATCACTGGCGGGACCAGTGGAACTATGTGGCGCTGACGCCGGCAGCCACCGCGCATGTGCTTCGGATCATTGCGTAGCCGTCGGTGGATGAACTCGTACCAGGCGCCTGAATCGCAGCGGCCATGCGGGTCCGTGTCGCGGCCTCTGCCGCCAATGGATCCAGCCAGACCCGGAAGACGACCCTCACCATTTAAACTCCGCGGACGACCGGCGTCCGGGATGCGCAAGACCATCCTTCCCGCAGACCACGGCTGTTGTGGCTCTCCGGGGCCATGGCTTTCTGAGCTGCACAAAGGGCCAGCATTGCCCTGAGATCCGGCAACGGAAGCGTCTTCTGCGCTTTTTCAAGCTTGTGAATGGGTTGGGCAGAAACAGCCTGGCCTTCGCGTCTTTACCGCAAGAAACGCCTGCAGGGGTTGGCACATCGGACCACCCCTACAGCGAAAGGCTACACCCTCGCGATACCTTTGCTCGGACGGCGGATCGCACTCAGATGCTCCTTCTGAGCGCGACGCGGTATCCTTATTGCGCGCAGAAGCTGGGAAACTGCCCTGCAATGTGGTCTTTCCCCCTGCTCCAGGGTGGATGGTCCGGACGCGTCCTTGCAGGGATACGCGCAAGATAGGAGCTTTTTCATGGATCGCAGAGCCGCACAACTCGGACACACGCTGTCTCTCATGATCTTGGCGTTGCTTCTTGCGACGGGCGCATTTGGCCAGAACCAACCGGCGAAGCCGGCCCGGAAGCAGGTCACGCCCTGGTGGCAGCACGCGATCGTGTATGAGATCTATCCGCGCAGTTTTCAGGATTCGAATGGAGACGGGGTTGGAGACATTCCCGGGATCATCCAGAGGCTGGGATATCTCCAGCAACTGGGCGTGAACGCCATCTGGCTGACGCCGATCTATCCGTCGCCCCTGAAAGACTTTGGCTATGACATTTCCAACTATGAGGCCATTGATCCGATGTATGGAACCATGGCTGATTTTGAGCGCCTTCTGGCAGCCGCCAAGGCTCATCACATCCGGGTGTTGATGGATATGGTGATGAATCATACCTCCGATCAGTCAGCATGGTTCAAAGAGAGCCGCAGCTCTCGCAACAACCCGAAACGCGACTGGTATATCTGGCGTGACGGAAAGGGCCCGGGAATCCCGCCCAACAACTGGGAGAGTGAATTTG
>JAKART010000391.1 GCA_021819255.1 Acidobacteriota bacterium | reverse complement strand
CAATGTTCCCACTTAAAAACCAGAAAAACCTGTCCGCACAAACGGAACCACCTCAGTGTAAATCGGGTGGTTCGAAACCCACACTCTTTACTCTCAGCGGTCTCACGGTCATACCCCAGGGGCCAAAGGCAGATCACGTGAGACCGCCGTCTCTGCTTCACCATCCCCGTCTAGCTCGATCGCTCCGTCTCGCCCTCCCGTTCGTGCAGCTTCTTGCCTCATGTCCATCCCAATCTGCGAAGATGGCGTACGCTTTCCTGTCGAGCGCGTCTCCTGGTCTGGCATGCAGTCAGAGCCTGAGCCTTAGCGGTCCTCCGCTGATTGGAGTGGTTGCGCAGTCCACTAAACCGCGAACGCTCTCCACTCCGGAACCTTTTTCATCTCACCCTGCAGCACAGCTTCTTTACCAACCGTGCATGCCATCGCGGAACCAAAGCCCACCCGCACATCGGCCACCGGCTGAGTATGGGTGCGCACGCAGTGAACAAACGAGCGGCAGGCCGTCAGGGTCGGATCTTCCTGGTTGCGGGCATCGATCCGTCTGCCTGGTCCGCGATAGGGCATTTCATCATCGGCCGCGTAGTTGTAGGTTGCGCCGGTCTTCAGACCCCGCTGCACGACATCGCTGTGGTAGGCGGCTGTGGTCGTAGGATGAATTGGTCCATAGAACGTAGCGTCTTCGACAGTCAATTGCATGCTGCCCTTGGTCCCGTACACCCAGAGTTGATTTCCCATGAAGGCGTTGTCCGTAAGCGATGTGAACACCAGGCGCCGCCCTTTGGAATAGCCTAGAATGGCTTGAACGTTGTCGCCAACCGTTCTGCCATCGTGATACAACACGATACTGCTGGCGCCAACCACGGTCCGCGGCTGTTCGCCGAATATCCAATTGGCGATGTCGATCTGGTGCGACCCTAGCTCTTCGAGCAGGCCACCGGAGGACTCGCGATAGAGCCGCCAATTCATCAGGTGCTCCAGGCTGGGATCAGGCACGCTGCGGCGCCAATTGTCTCTGCGAAACCAGTACGCAAAGACATGCGTCGGCTCACCGATCTCTCCTTCGTGAATCCGTCGAACGGACTCCTGAAACCACCCGGCGTAACGGAGCTGATGCCCCACCTGGTAGATCTGCCCGGATTTGGCGACAGTCTCGACAACTTTGTAATTATCTTCCGCGGAGAATCCCATGGTCTTTTCTCCATAGACGGGGCGTCCGCTTTGCAAGGAGTCGATGACCTGCCGCGCATGAAAGAACGGAGGCGAAGCAATCACCACGGCGTCGATGTCTCTGCGTTCCAGCATGGAGCGATAGTCCTTGTAAGAAGGCACTGTCTTGCCCACCAACTCGTTGACCTGAAGAAAGCGGGGCTCGTACACGTCGGCTACAGCAGCCACCTCCACACCAGGCACGCGCAGCATTTGGCGGATAAGCTCCCTGCCACGGCTGCCTGGCCCAATCACGCCAATGCGAAAACGGCCCGCAAGGCTGGAGCTCTGCTCCTTCGCCGCCTGGACCTCCTCTGCCTGTCCGTAGCCGGACCCTGCGCCCAGCGTGGCGGAAAGAACGCTCAGCGATAGCCCTTGCAGTAAGCTCCTTCGGTTCATCTTTCAGCCCCCCTCGATCCTCAATGACAAACTACCCTCTTCCGTAACGATGGGCGCCGGCCAGCGGGTCGCCTCAGGCAGCGCAGTCCCTTCTCCCGCAGTCATCACCAGCGCCGACACCTCCAGCAGGCTTTCCAGTAGAGCGGTTCTGGCCGGACCGGAGAGCACAAACAGCACATTCGAAAGCGCGTCGCTGTCTGTCGCAGTTGGAGCAACTGCAGTCACCTGAGCAACGCTCTCGACCGGCGCCAATGTTTCGGGGCTCATGATGGAGCCATATATTCGTTCACCCACCGAGAAGCGCTTCTCCGTGTAGCTGGCCGTGGAAAGCGACGTGTCGCGCAGATAAACCGTGGAGAGGATCTGCTCGGGTCTTCCTGGAGCAGGAACATGCACCTTCCAGCCGGGCTCGCCCGGCGGCGCGGCGACGGCGTAGAGCGTGCTGCTGCCTGCCGAGATCAGAGCCGCCGTGACCGCCTCGTCTTCTAAGACACGAACCATCCGATCCACGGCATAACCTTTGCCGATTCCACCAGGATCCAGCTCAATCCCGGGCGCCAGAAATCGCACCGTCCTCCGATCCGGATTGAGGCGGACGTAGCGCCAACCCATCTGTCCTCGGAGACTGGAGATCTCCTGCTCCGTGGGAACCCGACCGGAATCCCCGAAGAATCCCCACGCCTTCATCAGCCGTCCGACAGTGATGTCGAATGCGCCCCCGGACAATTCGCTCCACCCAAACGCCGACTCCAAAAAGCCGAAGGTCTCCGGATCGGTCGTGACCTCGTGATCGAATGCCTCTCGGCTGATCCTCGATAGTTCGCTGTCGGGCCGGTAGTGACTGAGAAGACGTTCAATGCGATGCACCTCTTCAAACGCGTCCCGCGCCGTGCAATAAGCCGCGTTTTGAGACGAGGCATACAAATGCAGGGTAAACTCGGTGCCCATTGCGGGCGATCGGAATGCGTAAAGCGAAGACGCGCCAAGCTGTTCTTCCTTGCGCTTCCCAGCAGAAGCCACAACAGCAGGCTCTTGAGAATGTTCGCGGAAGGAAGAATCTAAGCTCATCGATACAGAGTTGCGTCCTATCACCATTTCCTTGAACGTGTTTCCTCAGACCGCTCGGCCACCGTCTGCTAACCCCGGCCTGGGCCGCCCGGCCTCATTAACGTCTTGCCGCAGCAAGATGCGCTCTGAGAGATTAAACCATCCAGAGCGGAGACGGCGCCAGCCCGGATGAACCCGCCAGCCCCCATCGCCTCTGCCAAAGCGGATCAGGTTGCCGAGAGATCTCCAAATCACGTTTAAAACTCTGCCGATTGCGGGCTCGGATTGGAGCCCGCAATCGGCAGGGCAGGAGGCGAGAGCAACCACGACAACACTGCACGGCAAGTATCTCCACTGAACCTCATACAGATTCAGGAAAAGCAAGCTGCGCGAACTGCCATGCCGCCACCGCCACGTGAGCAGCGCCGTACCACCTTTTTTACGAGCCAAGTCTCTGAACGCTTGATTTTGCACCATCGTTGGGTGTCCCAGGTCTCGATTTTGAGGCCTGGGACACCAAGATACCAAGGTATGAATTCACGAGGTCAAAGACC
>JAKART010000390.1 GCA_021819255.1 Acidobacteriota bacterium | reverse complement strand
CCGAAAGGGTTGATCATAGGCCCGCTATGGCTTGGTGAAATTAGACGACCGCAGTTCGAGCTGGGGACGAAAAGAGTCGCCTCGAATTTTCTCATGATGTGCCCAATATAACGCTTTGCAGCGCCGTCCATTGTGCGGTGGGAACAGTTGAGAGGTGACTTTGGGGTCCATGGAAGAGCGACTTGCGCGTTCGTCAGGCAGCGTAACGCGGATTTCGAGCAGAGCCGGGCGGTTTGGCCATACGCGGCCGCATTCCTGCATGGCTTACCGTGGTTCCATCCCTTCAGCAACCTACTCACAAGCAGTTTCTTAGGGTAGGATTCGCTCTATGGCGATACTCTGGGCGCCCCTCCGACAGGCCGAAAGGCGGGCTCTGGGCCTGCGGGCTCGAAAACAGTTGCCACGCAGCCAGCAGGCTCGACTGACGATTGCGCGCTGTCCAAAGGATCCGCTGGAGTTGTTGCGGGCCTCCATGCGCGACCGGGTGGCGCACCTGATTCCAGTGAAGTATGAGCGTATGGCCGCCAGCCCCTTCGGGTTCTTCCGAGGAGCTGTCCCGATCATGGCGGCCGACCTCGCCTGCCATCCTCACACCGGGATCGTCACCCAGATCTGCGGCGACGCGCACGTGCTCAATCTGGGCGCCTTCGCCGCGTTGGACGGCAGGCTGGTCTTCGATATCAATGACTTTGACGAGACCATCCGCGGACCGTTTGAATATGACGTCAAGCGTCTGGCGACCAGCCTGATTCTGGCCGGAAGGGAAGCGGGCATCAAGCGCAGCGCGCGTCACGGAGCCGTGCTCCACTTTGTTCGCCAGTACCGCGTCTGGATGCATCGCTTTGCCGCCATGCCCGTGCTGGAGCTGGCGCGGTACCAGATTCACCGCCTGGCGGAGATGGAGCCGATGCCGGCCATTCTTGCTCAGGCGGAGCGCTCAACGCCGCTGAAGATCCTCAGGACGCTGACGGAGCCGGACGCAACCGGCCCGGGATGCGGCCTCCAGCGGCGAGGACGGGCGCCGCGGAGGCCGCCTGCCGCGGCTCTCCCGCGTGTCTTTCGCTCCCAACCTCCACTGCTGGAGCGCCTTTCCTCGCGAAAAGCCAAGGCGGTGCTGGACGCGCTTGGCCCCTATTTGCACACCTTACAACCGGAGAGGCAACACTTTCTGGAGCAGTACTGCCCCCGGGATGTAGCTTTCAAGGTGGTTGGAACCGGGTCGGTGGGGCTGCGCGACTATGTGATCTACTGTGAGGGTCCCGGAAGTCGACATGGTTCGGACCCACTCTTTCTGCAGATGAAGCAGGAGGCGGCTTCTTCCTATGCGCGTTACCTTCCCGATGGTTCGAGGCATCGCCATCAGGGCCGTCGGGTGGTGGAGGGACAACGCGCGATGCAGCTTACCTCTGACCCGCTTCTTGGCTATACCACCCTGGAGGGTCGAGATTACCTGGTGCGCCAGCTCAGCGATCACAAGGCCTCGCTGGATCTGGATCATCTGACCGCGGCTTCTCTGCTGGGGTATGCGGATCTGTGCGGCGAAGTTCTCTCCCGCGGACACGCCCGGGCAGGTGATCCCGTCGCCATCGCTGCCTATCTCGGATCGTCCGACCGCTTTGATCAAGCCGTTCTCAGCTTTGCACGCTCCTATGCGGACAAGACAGAGCATGACTGGAAGCTGCTGAGGGGTTCGAATCTTCTGCGATCCTCCCGTAGCGTGCCGGGCCGTAGCGTGCCGGGCCGTAGCCTGCCGGGGCCGAAGCAGGGGGCTGCCAGGGCTCCGTAGACCGTTCCCCTGCCGAGTATCGGCCAGGCTCGGCCTGCGCGTCCGCGGATGCAGGTGTCCTGCCGGACCCAGAAATCCGGACTTCGGCAACGATGGAGGGTGAAAGCAGGCTGCCGGCCGTGCCTTGCGGCGGGTGAAGCAAGCGAGCGAGAGCCGCGTGGATGGAGAGGAGTCAAACTCTGTTTGCTCAACAGGATCCATGCACTGCGTTGGATTGTCTCTGTGGAACCTGGTCTGCTTTGCTATGATTTCGGCTATGCTAACCCGTTTTCGTTCTCTGCTTTTTGCGCCTGCTGCTCTTGCAATATTTCTCTTTTCTGCGTCGGTTTTCCCTCTGACGACTGCCCCGGCTCAGTCCTTTACGTCGAAGCGCGAGCTCAAGGATCTCTCGCCGGCAGCCATGGCCAAGCTGCAGGTTCTGGGGACGCTGACGGATCTCGCGGAAGGCCCATGGCGCTTCCACGCAGGGGATATTCCACACGGAGAGTCGCCCACGCTGGATGATTCCTCCTGGCCGCAGGTCATGCCGCACTCGACGGCGCCCCAGGATGCGGCCTGGTATCGCCGGGTCATTGAGGTGCCGCGGACGCTGCATGGCTATGACATCACCGGTTCTCGGATCTGGTTCCAATTTCGGGCCGACGCCCACGGCCCGGTTCCCGAGATCGTCTACTTCAATGGCCGCCGGGTAGCGCTCGGCGACGACCTCGAGCCGATCGTGCTGTTTGCTCCGGCTCTGCCCGGCGAGAAGATTCTGGTTGCGGTCAAGCTGCTGCATACAGTGGATGTCAAGAGATTTCAGGGAGTGGAGCTGCGGGTGGCGCCAAACCCGGATGATCTCGTCTCCAGCGCGAGGCCAAATCCACAGGACATTCGCATCCAGTGCATCGCCGCGGCCCACTTGCTGCCGGCTCTTCCCATCTCGGGCCAGGACCGGCTGCCGGTGGTGGAACAGGCGATCGCCGCCATTGATACCAATGCTCTGAAGACCGCGAACCAGACCGCCTTCGACGCCTCGCTGCGCAAGGCGCAGCAGATTTTGGCCCAACTGCATCCGCTGCTGCAGCAGCTAAAGATGGATGAGGACGGCAACGCCCACATCGACGCCGCCTGGCTTTGGCCGCGGTCGGAGACCGTCGACGCGGTCCGGCGCACGTTCAGCACGGCGCTGCAGCTCATGAACGAGTATCCGGGCTACGTTTATACCCAGTCGGCGGCGCAGTACTACGAGTGGATGGCGGACAAGTATCCGGAGATCAATGACCAGATACGGCAGCGCATCAAGGAGGGCCGCTGGGAGGTGGTGGGCGGAATGTGGGTTGAGCCCGACCTGAACATCCCCAGCGGTGAGAGCCAGGTCCGCCAGCTTCTGGTCGGCCAGCGCTTCTTCAAAAAAGAGTACGGAGTTACCGCGCGCATCGGCTGGAAT
>JAKART010000389.1 GCA_021819255.1 Acidobacteriota bacterium | reverse complement strand
GAAAAAGCCGGGGCTGAGTTGCTCTATTTACCGCCCTACTCCCCCGATCTGAACCCTATCGAGAAGGCCTGGGCAAAGATCAAACAACAACTCCGCGAGGCGAAGGCACGAACCAAAGACGCACTCGATCAGGCCATCACCAACGCCCTGCCTCACATCACTCCAGCCAACGCGCAGGCTTGGTTCAGACTTGCACTCTACGGTCTACAGTAAAACGAAAAATGCTTTAGACCATTTTCCCTGATGATGAGTGTACGGAAGCGGGCGTTCAGTGGCGTTTTCATTGAGGAAAACGCCCACAGGAGTCGTTCCCCTTGCTTACACCTTCAGGGAAAATGGTCTACGCCAAGGGAAACCAGGTCAGCCCGTGCCCCCCCAGATCGTCTTCCATCTCATGATCGTTCCAGCGGTTCTCTTCCTGCCCGGAGAGACGATCTCCGATGAGTATGGCCAGAGGAGCTCGCAGCCGATCGCTACCCCCAGCCGACGTCCCGCCGCCTCCCTTGGGAAGATCTTCATCCCAGGCCTCATCGACGTCGGCAAATCGGTAACCCACATAAGCATCGGTCAACAGATACTTTGGTCTGGCGGGATCCGGTTCGATCTTCTTGCGCAGTTGCCGGACAAAGGTCCGCAGATAGGCCGCCTCATTGCGGTACTCGTGCCCCCAGACTTGCGTCAGCAGCTTGCCATAGGTTACGGCCCGCCCCGCATTCTGCATCAGGAAATAGAGAATCTCATACTCCTTCTTGGTCAGATGTACCGGCTCTCCGGAGAGCGTTACGGATCGCCGCACCGGGTCCAGGCGAATCTCTCCGATCTCCAGCGGGGCATCCTCGGGGCATTTGGTGGTTCGGGCCCGGCGCACGGCCGAGCGCAGCCGGGCGACGCACTCGCGGATGCTGAAAGGCTTGGTGATGTAATCATCGGCTCCAGCCTCCAGCGCCTCCACCTTGAGGTCCTCGGAGTCTTGCACGGTAAGAATCAGCACCGGAAGCCGCGGGACAAGCTGGCGCAGCTTGACCAGCGTGTTCATTCCCCCGATGCCGGGCATCTGCAGATCCAGCAACACAACATCCACCGGCTCGGAGCGCACCAGGCGCAGCGCCTCTTCGCCGCGCGTGGCCTCCCTCACTGCAAAGCCCAGCTCCGTCAAGGGCACGCGCAGCGCCCGTCGAATTGCCATCTCGTCATCGACCAGAAGGACCCGAATGCCTGTTCCCATCGCTGTTTTCATGGTCTCTACGCTCCCGTTGGCAGGGAGCCCTCCTTGGGCAAGGATGCAAAGAACGTCGTTCCGGTCGCCGGATCGCTGGCCAGCCACACATCGCCTCCGTGAGCCCGCGCGACTTGTCTGGCCACCGAGAGCCCGACCCCGGTGCCGGGAATCCTGTGCGCCGTGGCCGCACAGCGGAAGTAGCGGTCAAAGACTCGCTCCTGATCCTCTGGCGCTATGCTGGGGCCGAAGTTATGCACGGAGAAGACAACCTGCTGCCGCCGCTCCACAACCTCAATCGTAATCTTCGAACCGGGGACCGAAAACTTTCCCGCGTTATCCACATACTGTGTCAACAGGGACTCCAGGAGTTCCTCATCGCAGCAGAGGGTCATCGCTTCGCACTCCAGCTTTACCTCCACCTCAAAGCCGCCCAGACGGTCGGCCAGCGTGGCGACCACGTCGTCGAGCAGCGGACCTACCGCAACCGGACGCTTGCGCAGCGCCACGTTCCTGGACTCAATCCTGGCAGTCATCAGCAGACGCGTGGTCAGATCGTTGAGAGTTTGTGTCTGCTCGTCGATCAGCCGCACCAGATCATCCTGTCCGCCGGTCAAGCCTCCCATCGCCTGCAGGCCGCTGGTGGCGGCGCGAATGGCCGTCAACGGCGTCTTGTACGCATGTGCCAGGCTGTCCAGCACGGTGGTCCGCAACTGCTCCGCCTGGCGCGCGCTTTCGGTCCGGCTCACATTGGCAAGTGAGTGATATCGGTCAAATGTAATTGCAATCAGACTGGCAATGGAGTCGCATGCCGGCGGGCTCAACTCTCCACGCAGCATCATCGACCCAATGGCCAACTCTCCGATCCGCAACGCCCGGCGAGAGAGGCCGATCTCCGGCTCATCGCCGGCACTTGCGAAAAAATAGGTGCTGCGCAGGGCATCTTCCATCTCCGGGCCCCAATCGCCCATTGCATAAACCTTGTCCAGGTCGGCATCCAGGATGGCCACCGACTCGAATCCGTAGATCTGCATCAGGAGAGACGCCAGTTGCGGGCCGGGCTCGCGGTGCACATCGAGATGGGTGATCCGCAGGGTGAAGGCGTGCAGCCTGCCGGCCTCCTCCACCTTCGACTCGTCTCGCTGGTTCAATCGCAAACCTCAGCCGGTTATTTCTGAAATGGTTTCCGGTTTCTTCCGTCCCGGCGGCGGCCGGCGCGGGCTCTGGAACTCCCTGGCGCTCCCTTCAGCGCTGGCCACCGTCGAAGCCCCTGGCCTTTGCCGGAATCAATCCTTCACCTGCCGGTGAGATCATCCGCCGTGAAGAAGGGTCTAAAAGCGCTCCAAGCCACTGCTTCTCAAAGAGAAATCGACATGACTTTTGTCCAGAATACACAGAGGGTGTTGCCCGGACAATCATTTTGAGCACTTCTGTCCGGCAAAAAATCAATCTTTTCCGCAGGGAACAAAGAAAAAGAGTTTCTTTACGAGTTCCTGATGACCTCCCCGGGATGATCAGAGGTATCACATCTCAGGCGTCACTCTGATTCACGACCAACGAATTCAGCAGAGGCTCCATGCCCCGGGAGGAATCTATGGCAGAAACACCAGCAGTTGAAATGAAAAAAACGCTGGGTCTTACGGGACTCACAAGCAACGCCATGGCGTTGATTGCGCCAGGCGCCTTTCTCTGGCTGACCTTCTTCATCCAGGCGACAACCGGAGTTACAGGACCCTCGATGTGGATGGGAGTCATCGCGGCCTTGCTGCTCTGTCTCTCCACCGCAGTCTGCTATGCCGAGATGGCCAAGCTCTATCCCGGCACGGGTAGCTCCTATTATTTTGCCGAACAGGCATTTCTGAGCCGCGAACGCTCCTGGAAGTACGCTCGCATCTCGAAGTTCATCGTCGGCTGGGCGTCTCACCTTTACTACTGGATCTATCCCGGCGTGATGGTGGGCACCATGGGCATCGTCATCGGCTATCTGGCGGGAACGCTGGATCCGAGCTTC
>JAKART010000388.1 GCA_021819255.1 Acidobacteriota bacterium | reverse complement strand
GATCTGTAACCCGCATTCTTGACGCATCTCATACGACCCGGTGCGAGGCGCGTCATCCGTTTTCTCTGCCGGCCAACAGCTCCGATTCCTTTCTCCAGTCCCTGCAACTCGCCAAGCCGGAGTTGTGGTCTCCGGACCAGCCGGTGCTCTACACGGCCGTTTCCCGGATCTTCGCAGGAGGGAAGCTGGTCGACGAGCTGACAACTCCGTTTGGTGTGCGCAGCGCCACGTTTGATGCCGTCCACGGATTCCGCTTGAACGGATCTCCGTGCAGGTTGAAGGGCGTCTGTATCCACCATGATCTGGGAGCCTTGGGCGCCGCATTTCATGATGCGGCCATGGAGCGAAGGCTTCGTCTTCTGAAAGATATGGGCTGCAACGCCATTCGCATGAGTCACAATCCCCCTGCGCCTCAACTGCTGGACATGTGCGATCGGATGGGCTTCCTGGTCATTGACGAGGCCTTTGATGAGTGGCGAGTCGGCAAGCAGCCCTATGGCTACCATCTCTACTTCGATGCGTGGGCGGAAAAAGATCTGACCAGCATGATCGAACGCGATCGGAATCATCCCTGCATCATTCTGTGGAGCGTGGGAAACGAGATTCCCGAGAAAGGGACGCCCGGCGGTGTGGCGACGGCCAAGATGCTGGTCGATCTTGTGCATCGGCTTGACCCGTCGCGTCCCGCAACGTGCGCCATCAACTCCATTGAGGTGGGGAACCGAAGCGGCTTCTCCGATGTGTTTGATGTCGTGGGCTACAACGGCGGCGGCGGATCGAGCTTTGAGTACGATGCGGACCATGCGCGCTATCCCGGCCGCAAGATCTATGCAAGCGAGGCTCCGCATACGTTGCAGACGCGCGGCGTTTATGTTTCAGATGAAGACTATTGCTCATCGTATGACTCTTGCTTTCTTCGGATGAACTGTGAAGGGGCTTGGAAGCTGCTGCTCGACTCAGGCTTTGTGGCCGGCGCGTTTCGCTGGGCCGGAATTGACTATCTCGGAGAACCGACGCCGCATCAGCGGGTTCACACCGCGCACCGGCAACAGGCGTGGCCGGCGAGGAGCGGCGACTTCGGCGTCATCGACACCTGCGGCTTCGAAAAGGACATCTATTTCTTCTATCAAAGTCAGTGGACCGATAAACCCATGTTGCACATGCTGCCACACTGGAACTGGGAGGGCAGGGAGGGACAGTCCATCTTTGTCTGGTGCTACACCAACTGTGATGCCGTTGAGTTGTTCCTGAACGATCGCTCGTTGGGCAAGCAGTACCCCAGAACCACGGCTGCCTATCACCTCGCCTGGCAGGTTCCATGGAATCCCGGTGTTCTCAAGGCGGTGGCGACCCGGAACGGAGAGATCGCCTGTGTTCAGGAGGTCCGGACCGCCAAGGCTCCGGAGAAGCTTGTTCTTGCTGCTGAACCAGCCACTCTGCGCGCCAACGGAATGGATCTTGCGCACGTCAGGGTTACCGTTGTCGATGCCGCCGGCAACCCGGCGCCCAACGCGGATCCACTGGTGACCTTTGCTATCGAGGGAGCGGGCCGCATTCTGGGCGTGGATAACGGCGATCCTTTGAGCCACCTGAACTTTCGGGGACGGGAGATGCGGGCGTTTCATGGGCTATGCCTGGCGGTGATTCAAACCTCTCGGCAAGCCGGGAGCATCACGGTTCGGGCCCGCGCACACGGCCTTCAAGACGCCATTCTGGTTCTGCAATCATCTGCTGAACCGGCGAGCGCCGCATCCAATCCATCGCCGTCAACTTTCGTCACGGAGGGGTCATCCGGAGAGCATCTCCGTGTCGGCGCTTCTCCCGCCCGGAACGGATGAAAGAGCTGCTGAGGGAGGTTGGGCCGCAAATCCCAGCACATTCACACAGCCGACTCATTGCTTGAGGCGGATCATCCGATCATGGCCGACCTGACCTTCCATTTGCCAGGCTCTTCTGACAGGTCGCCTTTTGTTGCCCGGGCCATCCGATAACGAACTCTCTTTTTGTCCGCCAAACCCTGATTGCGGATCGCCTGTGCCCCGTACGCGGTTTGGCCCCGGGTGGAGCAGAGCGCGTCTGGAGTGAGGCCCCGCAGCCCGGCCCCGCAGCCCGGCCTCCCGATTCATCGACGCGGAACGGCGGAGCGGGACAGACGCTTTGGAGAGCGCGCCCAGACCCCGGAAGACTCCCGGAGCCAACCGCAATCGAGCCAAGCCCTCGTCCCTCCAGCCGGCCCTTGTTCTCTGACCAGCGCCTCGTTGCTCTCTCCCGACCCGCACCCCGGGAGCTTTTCCACCAGCGCCCCGCCCCGACCTCTTCGCAGGCCCCTTCGTCGAACTCCGGTGAAGAACCCGGCCCCGGGTTCGCGCCGTCCATCCTCAGGATGGGGACTGAATCATCCACTCCAGCGTCCGCAGACTCAACCTGGAATGGAAAACCGTCCTCTCGGCGCTTTTGCACCCCCTGCTTGAGGTCACCCAATCCGAAGCCAGTTTGACTCCCGTCCACGGCACCATGTATACATGTTGTCATGAAACTCTGCCGGCCAGCTTCCGCTCGAACCTTTCCTGCGGCAGCGCCACAGACGCTGCCGCCCAAAACGCTAGGAAAGACCGCGGACGGCGTCCTGCGCCAGCGAATCATCGACGGCGAGCTTCAAGCGAAAGAATCGCTCCATCAGGCAGCAATCGCACGCCAATATGCCGTCAGGCGCACTCCACTTCGTGAGGCAACGCCTCGGTCGGAGGTGGAATGGCTGCCGCTGTTCCGGCCAGGGAAGGGAGCCGTGGTATCCGGCCTCTCCCTGAGCGAGATGCAAGAGGTGATTGACCTGCCCGCCATGATGGAACCGGAGGTTTGGTGGAGAGCGATCCCGCATCTGGCAATGGCGGCCCCGAAGCAGGCCAAGCGCATTCCTGACGGCCACAAGACTGTACTCCCATGGCTCCCTGACACCATGGCCCCGGCCTCACCCACCCAGGCTGGGAATGAGGAAGCCTGCGCAGCGTCTCCGCCAAGAGCGCCCCGCGGGCCAGCCGTCAAATATCAGATCCGATCGGTCTCCTCTCCGAGCTTGGTCACGACCCGAAACGGCAAAGCCCCGGGAAGAAGAGTTTCTTTGTATCTCTGTGAAATCAGGATTCGCGAAATCAAGATTAAGGAGTGATCCAGAATGAAACTGTCAGTCCAGCAAAATAGCACCTGGGTTAGGAAGATCGTCGTTGTGGC
>JAKART010000387.1 GCA_021819255.1 Acidobacteriota bacterium | reverse complement strand
GTTTACCGGCTGGGGGCCAAGTACGCTGAGACCGTCCGCCAGGCTACGGGCCGGCCGGATACCGCGTCTGAGACCGCGCAGAGACTGCTCCGGTCGTTGCACCAGACCATCGCCAAGATCACCGAGGACTTCCAGGCGCGCTGGCACTTCAACACCTGCATCGCCGCCATCATGATCCTGGTGAATGAGATCACCGCCGCCGAGCCGTCGTTGGACTCCGGCGAGGTCTCAAGCGCCACCCTGGCAGAGCTGCTGCGCACCCTGACCCTTCTCCTTGCGCCGTTTGCTCCCTTCCTGGCCGCGGAGCTGTGGCAGCAGATGGGTGGCTCCGGGCAGGTGTTTGCGCAAGCCTGGCCGCTGGCCAACGCCGAACTGGCCAGGGAGCAGGAGATCGAGGTGCCCGTGCAGGTGAATGGCAAGTTGGCGAATGTGATCAAGCTGCCCGCGCATGCGGATGCAGCCGCGATCAAGGCGGCATCGCTCTCTGATGAGCGGGTCAAGGCGCGGCTGAGGGACAAGACCATTGTGAAGCATCTGGTGATCGATAAGACCTCCGGCAAGCTCGTGAATCTGGTGGTGAAGTAGTGGCAGGGTCCCCGGCCAAGGCGCAAGCTGGAGGGGGCCCTGCGCCAGGTCCGGCGGCTGGCCAGACCCTGGGCGCGGCCGCGGCGTTGCAGGATGGGGCAGCGATGCGAGTCGAGCTCGAGGGACCGCCCGGGCGTGTTCGCGGGACTCAATTCTTTGTCGGCGTCATGACCGAGGTCTGGCATCGCCCTTCGCTCTCGGCGATGGAGATTCTGTGGAGATGGTCCGCCGGAGCGCCGGTGCTGGCGCTGATTGCCTGGCGGGTCTGGAGGATCATGCAGGGTGGCCCGCCCGCAGTTCATCTGGACACCTCGGCCCTGCAGGCGATCACTGTCTTTCAGCCGGTCGCTGCGCTCTCCGCCCTACGAGCGGCCTGGGCGGCGGTACTGCCTGCCGCAGAATCAGTGGCGGCCTGGCTGCTACCTTTAGCCACCCTCCTTTGGCTCGGCATGGCGACCCTGGGACGAAGCGAGGTCCTCCGCCGGCTGGACCAAACCCTGGCCGCGCAGCGCGGGACGCTGCTGGGGCTCTACGCATTGCGCGGCGCTCTGCTCACCGCAGCCTGGATGCTGTGGGCCGGCCTGATGCGGCAGGCCGGCGTCATTGCCATCACCGCGCCGGCAGCCAAGGGCGTTGAACCGGATCTTGTGCTCTACAGCGCACTGCTCATCTGCGGGAGTTTGCTGGTGTATGTGTTGTGGGCGATGGTCAATTGGCCGTTGCAACTGGCTCCGCTCCTGGCGATGCAACTGAAGCTCGGCGTCAGGGCGAGCCTGAAGGCGGCCCTGGGCAGCCGCCGCGCCGGCGGCAAGCTCCTGGAGGTGAACCTGGTGATGTCCATCGTGAAGATCGCCCTGTTGGTGCTGGCGATGGTCTTCTCCGCCTGCCCGCTGCCCTTCGCCAATCTGGAGAGCCCGGCGTTCCTGCGCCTCTGGTGGGTGGGCGTGATCCTGCTCTACAGGGCCTCTCTGGACTACTTCCACGTGGTGCAGACTGTGGCCCATCTGCGGCTGTGGCGAGCGATGCAGAGAGAGCCAAGAAGTTCAAGAGGCTGAGGATGCCTCAATTTACACTTGTAGCGTGACCACCTCCTACCCTCAGGCTGCGTCCAGCCCATCCTCCTCCGTGATCCTCATTCTGGACTTCGGCTCCCAGTACACGCAGTTGATTGCGCGGCGCATCCGTGAGTTCAACGTCTTCTCCGTGGTGCTGCCCTGCACCACGCCGCTGGAGAAGATAGTAGCCCTGCATCCGGCAGGGATCATCCTTTCCGGCGGACCGTCCAGCGTCTACGACGCCGATGCTCCCAAGGCTGACCGCAGAGTTCTCGATCTTGGCGTGCCGGTGCTTGGCATCTGCTACGGGCTCCAGTACATCACCCATCATCTGGGAGGGCGCGTGGCTCCGGCGGCGGCGCGCGAGTATGGCTACGCCGAGGTAACCGTGGTGGAGCAGACGCCGCTGTTTGGAGGCTTGCCGGCCGCCATGCCGGTGTGGATGTCGCACGGAGATCACGCCGAGGTGCTGGCGCCGGGGTTCCGCGTCATTGCACGAACGCCCCATGCCGTGGCCGGCATCGCCGATGAGGCACGCCGCATCTGGGCGGTGCAGTTTCATCCCGAGGTAGCGCATACCCGGCAGGGAACCGAGTTGCTGCGAAACTTTGTGGTGGAGATCTGCGGGGCGCGGCAGGACTGGACGCCCGAGCATTTCATCGCCTCCACGGTGGCCCGGATTCGCGAACAGGTCGGCCCCACCGGCCACGCCATCTGTGGGCTCAGCGGAGGCGTAGACTCCAGCGTGGCTGCGGTGCTGGTGGCGCGCGCCATCGGTAGCCGGCTTACCTGCATCTTTGTGAACAACGGCGTGCTGCGCAAGGACGAGTTTGAGAAGGTGCAGCGCACCATGCGGGAAGAGCTTCACCTGAACGTCGTCGCCGTGGATGCCGGCGAGCGGTTTCTGTCCAAACTGGCCGGCGTCACTGATCCGGAGCAGAAGCGCAAGGCGATCGGCAGCGAGTTCATCGCGGTCTTTGACGACGAGGCGCGAAAGATTGTGGAAGCCGGACACTTCGCCAGTGCGGAGGTCTCATGGCTGGTGCAGGGGACGCTCTACCCCGACGTGATCGAATCGGTCAGCGTGCACGGACCCTCCCACGTCATCAAGAGCCACCACAACGTAGGCGGCCTGCCTGCGGATATGAAGTTGAAGCTGATCGAGCCGCTGCGCGATCTCTTCAAGGATGAAGTGCGCAGGATCGGCCGCGATCTGCAGATGCCGGAAGAGATTCTCGAACGCCAGCCCTTCCCTGGTCCCGGCCTGGCGGTTCGCATCCTTGGCGAGGTCACGCCGGAGCGGGTGGCGATTCTGCAGGAGGCGGACGCCATCTGCACCGCCGAGATCAAGCGGGCCGGGCTTTACCGCAAGCTGTGGCAGAGCTTTGCCGTGCTGCTTCCCGTTAGAACCGTCGGCGTAATGGGCGACCAGAGAACCTATGCGTACACCTGCGCGATCCGCGCCGTGGAGAGCGAGGACGGCATGACCGCGGACTGGGCGGCGCTGCCCTACGAGGTGCTGCGCGCCATCTCCAGCCGGATCGTCAGCGAGGTGCGCGGCATCAATCGCGTGGTCTACGCATAGGTTC
>JAKART010000386.1 GCA_021819255.1 Acidobacteriota bacterium | reverse complement strand
CGTCAACTTCGCGCTCGCCAACCTCTACATGCACCGCAAACGTCTGGCTGTGCTCGGGTAGAGGTGTGTCCGGAGGACGGAGATACGACCTCCAGACCACACCGAAAGCCGGCAAATACCCCCGAAACGCACCAGAAAATCGCAACATCGACCGATCACCGCCGCACACCGAAAACGGACCCCCTGCGCAGAGGCTCCCTAGGATGCAGCCGGGTTGGTGAGCCGTTCCAGGGTCTTCTCCAGGCCGGCAGGATCTTCGACGTTGCTGGTGGAGAGCGCGCGGTCGATCTGGCGGTTGAGCCCGGTGAGGACTTTGCCGGGGCCGACTTCGATCGAGTGCGTGACATGGTTCTGCTGGAGCACGCTCACGCACTCCACCCAGCGCACCGCTCCGGTGACCTGGCGGATGAGCGCGCCGCGGATCGCTTCCGGCTGCGTAAGAGGCTGAGCGTCCACGTTGCAGACCACGGGGAAGTGAGGCTGGGCGATGGGGATCTGCCCCAGCCAGTCGGCGAGCTGAAGCTGGGCGGGCATCATCAACGGACAGTGAAAGGGAGCGCTGACCGGCAGCAGAACGGCGCGTTTGGCGCCGCGTTGCTTGCAGTCCTCCGCGGCCTGCTCGACCGCTTTGCGGGAGCCGGAGATGACCGTCTGATCGGGACTGTTGAGATTCGCGATGGTCACAATCTCTCCTCGCCTCCCCGCATCGCTGTGAAGCTGGGCAGTGACGCTTCGGCATGCGGCTTCGATCTCGGCCAGATTCAGGCCGAGGATGGCGGCCATGGCGCCTTCGCCCGCGGGAACCGCGGTCTGCATGAACTGTCCGCGCGCCCGGACGGTGCGGACGGCGTCGGCAAAGGTGAGCGTGCCGGCGGCGACGTGCGCTGAGAACTCGCCCAGAGAGTGGCCGGCGGCCAGACGGACCGGAAGTTTGCGCGCGGCGAGCTCGGGCTCCAGCACGCGCCAGGCCGCGATGGAGACGGTGAGGATGGCCGGCTGAGTATGTTCGGTCAGCTTGAGGGTCTCCTCGGGGCCGTCAAAGATGATCTTTGAGAGAGAGAATCCGAGGGCCTGGTCGGCCTCCTCGAAGACGGCGCGGGCAGCGGGATAGGTTTCGTAAAGGGCGCGGCCCATGCCTACGGTCTGCGAGCCTTGGCCGGGAAAGAGAAGCGCAACGTTCGGAGTGTCCTGGGGGGTGATCATCGCGATTAGTGTAACTGGCGGCTGCGCTGGCCGTCCCGAGCACACTGGTTCCGGATTTGGTGCGTTGGCGCAGGATGTAAGAGATAATGAACCCACTCGTGCCGATAGGATGAAAAGACCCAGAGGAGGGAGCCCCAGACGGCCATGAACGGATCAAAGCCAGTCGCGGAGGTGGGTGGAGCGCCGATGGGGGCTGAGAATGCTCTTCCAGGGTCCGAACTGCGGCCAGGGGTCGCGCTGTGCGTGGATCTGGACGGGACGCTGGTGAAGTCCGACACGCTGCTGGATACGCTGCTGGTGGTGGCGCGGAAGCGTCCGCTGGAGCTGCTGCGCCTGCCCAAGTGGCTTTTGCAGGGGCGAGCCGCCTTCAAGAGGCGCGTCGTCGGGTTGGTGAACCTCAACGTCGAGCACCTGCCGTACAACCGTCCGCTGCTGGAGTTTTTGTTGCAGCAGCATGGCCAGGGACGAGCGATCTATCTGGCCACGGCCTCTGACGCTCGCCTGGCGGAGCGGGTGGCGGCGCACCTGGGAATCTTTGCCGGGGTGTTGGCTTCCGATGGCGAGACCAACCTGGCGGGGATGAACAAGCTGGCCGCATTCCACGCCCGGTTCGGGAACGAGTTTTGCTACATCGGCAATGCGCGCGCAGATGTACCCTTGTTGGCGGCTTGCCAGGCGCCCATGGTGGCCAATCCCAGCCTGGCGCTGCGGGCGGGATTGAAGCGTACCGGGACAGCGATCACGGCTGAGTTTGAAGACCACAGGCCCTGGCTGCGGAGCTGGCTCAAGGCCATCCGGCTGCATCAGTGGGCCAAGAACACGCTGATCTTCGTGCCGCTGATGCTGGCTCACCAATGGCATACGCGTCCGATGGTGAGGGCCGTCACGGCGTTTTTGAGCTTTGGGATGTGCGCCTCGGCCACCTACATCGTCAACGACCTGCTGGATCTGGAGGCTGACCGGATGCATCCCAGCAAACGGCGCAGGCCGTTTGCCGCCGGAGACTTGTCTGTGATCTGGGGTATGGCGGCGGTGTGCCTTCTGTTGCTGGCCTCGCTGGCGTTGGCCCTGGCGTTGCCCAACCTGACGGTGGAACCGGATGCGGTGCGGCTGTTGAAGTCGTCCAGCTTCCTGGAGTGGCTGGGGCTCTATGCGGCCTCGACGCTGCTGTACTCGCTCTACCTGAAGCGCAAGCTGCTGCTGGACGTCTTTGTGCTCAGTGGTCTCTATACGGTGCGGATCCTGGCGGGCAGCGCCGCGACGGGGACGCCCATCTCGGCGTGGCTGGCCGGGTTCAGCGTCTTCTTCTTCCTTTCGCTGGCCTTTGTGAAGCGGTTCAGCGAAATGGAGGGCGTGCGCGAGCGGGGTGGGTTGACGAGCACCGGACGCGGGTACCTGGTCGGCGACCTGGAACAGTTGCGCGCGCTGGGCACAGGTTCCATGTACGCTGCCGTGGTGGTGCTGACGCTCTACATCAACAATCCGGAGACGAACCTGCTCTACCAGCATGCGGCGCGTCTGTGGCTGGTGGTTCCCGTGCTCCTGCTCTGGCTGAGCCGCATGTGGATGCTGGCCAGCCGGGGAAACATGCACGACGATCCGGTGGTGTTCGCCATTACCGACAAGCGCAGTCTGTTGCTGGGAGCGCTGATGGCGGCGGTGGTCTGGTGGGCGGTTTAGGCGCGTGGCCGGCGAACTGTGCCGCATTGAATTGCCTCCTGGGGGTACGGCAGAGGGTCTGCCGGTGTCGAGCGCCTGATGCAAGCAAGCATCAGGTTCGAGGAGAGACTCTGCGCGCCCGTAGCCTCGCCCAGCGCCAGGTTCCAGAACCGGCTGCCGGTGAAAGGGAAAGCCCCGCTGCCGGGGGCGCCGTCATTTATCCTGAGAGTTCTACGTCATGAGTGCAGAAATTCCGGAGTTGAAGCAGTTTGATGAGGCCGAGCTCGACCGGGCGTTTGCCCGCCTGGAGGCCGATGCCGCGGCGCAGGCCCGCATGCTCACCGGAGGTGAATCCATTGAAGCCTTTCGCCTCC
>JAKART010000385.1 GCA_021819255.1 Acidobacteriota bacterium | reverse complement strand
ATCTGAGAAGGAGGGTGTGAGCTTCTGGTGGCTCGATTGGCAACAGGGAGCCAAGACGGCACTGCCGAATTTGAATCCAACCTGGTGGTTGAACTATGTGTACTTTACTGACCAGGCGAGGGAAGGGAAGCGGCCGATCCTGTTCGGGCGATGGGGAGGGCTGGGAAATCATCGTTATCAGGTGGGGTTCTCAGGCGATGTGATCTCTACTTGGGACTCGCTGGCGTTTCAACCGTGGTTTACCGCAACCGCCGCTAATGTCGGATACGGCTATTGGAGCCACGATATCGGCGGGCACCTTCCGGGGGTCGATTCACCGGAACTTTTCACCCGATGGGTGCAATTTGGAGCCTTCAGCCCAATTCTGCGCACGCATGTATCTCTGGATCCGGAAGCGGAGCGGCGCATATGGGCTTACCCAGAGCCGTATGCAGATATCATGCGCAAGGCCTATCAGACGCGCTATGCGCTGATTCCCTACATCTATACCGAGGCAAGAAGGACCTATGACACCGGGGTCGCTTTTCTTCATCCCTTGTACTACGACTGGCCTGACTCTGGGGCAGCTTATGAGAATCGGGGAGAGTACATGTTTGGCGGCCAGATGCTGGTCGCCCCGGTGACCGCGCCTGCCGATCCGGTCACCCACCTGGCGACAAAGTCGATCTGGCTGCCGAGGGGCTCGTGGATCGAATGGCAGACTGGGAAGCATTTCACGGGCCCAGTTCAGCTAAGCCGTCTCTTCAGCATCGACCAGACGCCCGTGTATGTTCATCCGGGAGCGATCATTCCGATGGCTCCTAAGATGGCCTATACCGGGCAGAAGCCTGTTGATCCGCTCATTCTCACCGTGTTTCCCCTGGATCCGGGGACGAAAACGAGCTATACCCTCTACCAGGACGCGCGCGATACGAACGCCTATCAGGATGGACAGGCAGCATGGACGACGATTCGTGCGCAGCAAGAGAACGACGTGCTGACACTCCGTATCGATCCTGTTCGCGGAACGTATCCCGGGATGCACCGCACGCGAAGCTATGAGGTACGTCTACCGGATGACTGGCCGCCGTCGTCAGTAACTTTCAATGGGAAAGCACTTGCATATCAGGCTGGAGAACAAGGCGCAGGCTGGCATTACAAAGGCGATACGCTTACGACGACGGTCCGGGTGGCGGAGGTTGGCGTGGATCAACCCGCAGTCTTCCGCATTACCCGGCCTGCCGGTTCAAACTTGCGGCGGACGGAACTGGATGGCTTCCCTGGAGCGCTGGAGCGATTGCACGAAGCGTCCGTGGTGATTGACTCGACCCATCCGCTGGCATGGAGGCCGGATCCTCTGGTCGATGCCATGCAGGCCGGGGATCGGATCACCTACCATCCCGATGAAGCACAGCAGGAGTTGGCGAGGTTTCAGAGGGAATTGCAAGCTGCTCAGGAGGCTGTACTTGATTTGAAGGATGAAGGAGCGAAGGCGCAGCAACGCATGAAGCAAGGAAAGATCAGGTATGATTCGCAGCCGTTTGTCGCCGCTCATGAAAAGAGGCTTGACATCAGACAGGTGGATGATTACGGAGACAATTTCTCGCGTGTGCTGGCGCTCATGCAAGATGCGCGCGACGATGCTTCCGAGATGAAGTGACCAGGGCCGAGCTGTGGCAGTGGGGAGTGCCTCCGGTGCAAGGGCTGCACACGAGAGCCTCTGGCAACCTGAATTTGACCATGGTGGGTGGAAGATGAGGCGTGTTTCCTATGGAAAGATTTTTTTTGAGGCTTTGAGCTGGAGGATGACGCAGACGGCGAGGCCAGATTGATGGTCCACCTTGATCCTGGATTGCGAAGGCTCCGAGACCGCCGATGCGGACATTGGCACCGAAACATGCGTGCGTTGTTTTCAGGGCATGTGCCGTTCCCACAGTGGCGCCTCCGTTCTCCGGATGGTGAGTCGGCAGGCTGAATGCCTCGCAATTCATGACTGCATGGTAGAGAGCCCGGCACGCTGCAACGTTGCCCCGGGGTGGGCGCAGTGCGCCGGCCAGCGGCTTGGCGATGTTCTTCGAGAGGATGGTTTCGGTGAAAGCGTCAACCGGCGTTCGCATGGAGGCATGCCGCTCGGGAATGAAGATATTCTGGATAGAGACAGGATGATCGATTCAACTTTTCTGAGAGGCTGATTGACCGATGTCCGAGATGATTCCAGATTCCATGCAGGCTGCGGTGTACCGAGCGGTGAATGTTGTCCGTACGGAGACGATTCCGGTTCCGGAGATTGGTCCGGGTGAGGTGCTGATGCGGATCGATACCTGCGGGATCTGCGGCACAGACCTTAAGAAGATTCATACCGGGTCGCATTCGGCGCCACGGGTCTTCGGTCACGAGATGGCGGGGACGATCGCCGCGGTGGGCAGGGGAGTGCGAGGATTCGGGGTGGGAGATCGGGTGATGGCCTTTCACCACATTCCTTGCGGAGTTTGCTTCTACTGCCGAAAGAAGACCTTTGCGCAGTGCGAGCGATATAAGAAGGTGGGCACCACGGCCGGGTTGGGCGAGGCTGCGGGGGGCGGCTTTGCGGAGTATATCCGGGTGATGGACTGGATTGTGGGCGACGGAGCCCGGCCGGCCGGCCTGGTCCGCATCCCCGACGATATTCCGTTTGAGCAGGCAGCGTTTCTTGAGCCGGTGAATACGTGCTTCAAGGCGATCCGTCTGCTGGAGATGGAGCCGGACGATACGGTGCTGGTGATGGGACAGGGAAGCATCGGCATTCTGCTCGCGGCATTGGCGCGGCAGACGGGGGCGATGGTCTTGACCTCAGACATGTATGCCGAGAGGCACGCCATTGCGGCGCACTATGGGTTGGATCACCCTCTGGATGCGCGCGGTGATGTGGTGGGAGCCTGCAAAGCGGCTACCGCGGGGCGCGGAGTGGATGTGGCGCTGTTGGCAGTCGGCTCTGATGCTCTGATTGCGACGGCGATGCAGGCTATTCGACCGGGTGGCAGGGTGATGCTGTTTGCCAGCACACAGCACGGAGAGGCAAGGTTCGATCCTGCAGCGGTATGCATGGAGGAGAAGACCCTGATGGGTTCCTACTCGGCGTCAGTGGCGATTCAGCAGGAAGGAATCAACCTGGTCTTCGAGGGGTATCGATCCGGCAAGCTGGATCTTACCCGGCTTATCTCGCACCGATTTTCGCTGCAAGAGGCCTCTGCGGCGATTCATCTGGCTTCGCATCCCAGAGC
>JAKART010000384.1 GCA_021819255.1 Acidobacteriota bacterium | reverse complement strand
CAGTGGCGTTTTCATTGAGGAAACCGCCCACAGGAGTCGTTCCCCTTGCTTACACCTTCAGGGAAAATGGTCTATTCCGCGGGGAAGATTTCCAGACTCGGCAGGCGCAGCCAGGACAGCCGGAAGAGGCTTGAGAGCAGGAGGCGCCGGCAACAGCAAAGGGCGAGCCCTCTCGGCTCGCCCTCTGCTGTTGGCATCTACCTGACGTTTACTTCGCAGCCAGCTCCGCGTTGGCGCCGGCCTTGAGCGCCGCTGCCTTGTCGGTGGCCTCCCAGGTGAAGGCTTCCCCGCTGCGGCCAAAGTGGCCGTAGGCCGCGGTCTGCTTGAAGACGGGACGGCGCAGGTTGAGGCTCTCGATGATGCCTTTGGGCGTAAGGCTGAAGTTCTCGCGCACCAGTTCGATGAGCGTGGCTTCGGACAGCGTGCCGGTGCCAAAGGTGTCGATGCGGATGCTGACGGGATCGGCGACGCCGATGGCGTAAGCGAGCTGCACTTCGGCCCGGTCGGCCAGACCTGCGGCCACAATGTTTTTGGCGATGTAACGAGCCATGTAAGCAGCGCTCCGGTCCACCTTGGTGGCATCCTTGCCGGAGAAGGCGCCGCCGCCGTGACGGCCCATGCCCCCGTAGGTATCCACAATGATCTTGCGTCCGGTGAGACCGGTATCGCCCATGGGGCCGCCGATGACAAAGCGGCCAGTGGGGTTGATGTGGTACTTGGTGTCAGCGTCCAGCAGGCGGGCGGGAATCACCGTCTGAATCACGTGCCGCAGGATATCGGCGCGGAGTTGATCGTTGCCGACTTCCTCGGCGTGCTGGGTGGAGATCACGACCGCATCCACGCGCACCGGCTTATAGTTGCTGTCGTACTCCACCGTGACCTGGCTCTTGCCGTCGGGGCGAAGGTAGGGCAGCTTGCCGGACTTGCGTACCTCGGTAAGCTTTTCGGCCAGGCGGTGGGCCAGCGAGATGGGGGTCGGCATCAGCTCGGGAGTCTCGTTGCTGGCGTAGCCAAACATCATGCCCTGGTCGCCCGCGCCTCCGGTGTCCACGCCCTGCGCGATGTCCGGGGACTGGCGGTTGATGGTGGAGATAACGCCACAGGTGTTGCAGTCGAAGCCCTTCAGGGCGTCGTCGTAGCCGATCTCACGGACCGTCTCGCGCACCAGGGTCTGGAAGTCGACGTAGGTTTTGGTGGTAATCTCACCGGCCACGACGATCAGGCCGGTACAGGTGAGGGTCTCGCAGGCGACCCGGCTGTAGGGATCCTCGGCCAGGCAGGCGTCAAGGATGGCGTCGGAGATCTGATCTGCGATCTTGTCGGGATGACCTTCTGTGACAGACTCGCTGGTGAAGAGAAAGCGGTTGGTTGTAGGCAAAGCAGAACGCTCCTTAGCTCAGAATAGCCGGACACGCCCCCATGGAATGCGGAGCGCCCGACGACCGGTTCCGACTCCTGCCGCCAGCCGCGCCGTGGGACGGAGCCCTGGAAGATGCCAGGGAGGCAGTGGTAGCAGTGGTCTCCGGTCGTTCCCCCTAGGACGGCGAAGAGCCGCATGGTTGGAACCCCTTTATTTTACCTTCAGACCCGTCAGGCAGGCCGAAGGAGAAACAGTGAGCGGAAGAAAATCCGGTCTGAAGAGCGCGGATGCGAGGATAAGATGCGTTCGCGGACCTGCCTTCAGACGCCGTGCGCGCTCACGCCGGCCGCAGGCGCAGGATCTGCGCGGGCAGTTTGGAGCGCAGCGCCAGCAGGGTTAAAAACGCGGCCAGCGCCCAGGCCAGGCTACCCCCCGCGATGATCAGCAGAGCTTCCAGATGTCCCCCGGAACGTATCGCCAGTTCGGGCAGCCCAGGAGCGAGTGCCTGCGCCAGAACATGGGCACCGGCGTTGCTGGCGGCATAGGCGATGAGCGCCGCGGCCAGCGCCCGTCCCAACTCGGCGAACTCCAGATGGAGCAGGCTGACCAGCCGCTTGCGATGCAGCAGAACGGCCAGCGCGGCGGTCTGGACCAACATGCCCGCATCGGAGGCGATCGCCAGGCCGGTGAGGCCAAAGCCGTGGAACAGGGCCCAGTACATGGGAATGGAGAGGATGGTGATCAGGGTTCCGGTGATGGCCGGCGTCTTGGTGTCACTGGCCGCATAGAAGGCGCGGGCATAGATGCCTTGCACAGCCCAGATGGCCAGCGTCACGGAGAAGATCTGAAACAGGGAGGTAACGCCGAGAACATCCGTGCGGTTGAACTTGCCGCCCTTGAACAGATTGAGCAGCCACGGCGCCAGAGCGATCATCCACGCCGAGACCAGCATCCCGGCAGCGAAGAGACGTGAAACCGAGCGGCCCACCGAGGCCGAGAAGTCATGAGCTCGCTTCTGGTGGTAGAGCGAGGTGAAGAAGGGCAGAGAAGCCGCTCCCGCAGCCGGGCCGATGACGTTGAACGGCGCGTTGAACAGGTCCTTGGCGTTGCCGATCAGGGTGATGCCGCCCTGGGCGATGGAGGCGAAGTAGTTCAGGAAGAATCCGTCAAACATCACCAGCGAGACGCCGATCATCAACGGCAGGGTCAGCCGGAACCACTCCAGGAACGCGGGGTCGCGGAAGCCGACCACCAGCCGGAAGCGCAGGCCGGTGCGGAAGGCGCCCACCGAATTCAGCAGCAGGGAGCCGCACAGGACGCCGGCCAGCACGCCAACCGCCAGCGAGTAGACGCCGATGCGGCGATGCAGAAGCACCGCCCCCAGTATGATGCCCGCGTTGTAGACCAGGGGCGCTCCGGCCTGGTAGATGAAGATCTTGCGCACCTGCAATCGTGAACTCATGCAGGAGCCGATGAAGAAGAAGAGCTGCGCAGGCAGGATCATGCGGGTCAGCGAGGTGCAAAGGTGAGCCCGCACCGGGTCGGTGCGGAAGCCGGCGTTGGCCAGCCAGACGTACCACGGAGCAATCGCTTCGGAGACCAGCACGCCGGCCGCCAGCACCACACTCATGGTGGTGAGCACCACCGAGAGCGCGCGGTCGGCGCCCTCTTCGTCGCCTCGCTCGCGGTAGCGATTCAGGATGGTAATCAGGGAGATAGCCACCGCGCCGCCGGTGAGGAAGTAGCTGAGCAGGTCCGGCAGTTTGAAGGCCGCCCGGTACGCGTCCTGCGCGGCGCCGGCGCCGAAGAGAAAGTTCACGTACTTGATTCTCACCAGGGCCAGCAGGCCGGAGCCGATGGAGCTCAGCATGAGAAGAATGGCG
>JAKART010000383.1 GCA_021819255.1 Acidobacteriota bacterium | reverse complement strand
CCGGACATCGGAACGCGCGATGCGCCGGCCGGAACAGCAGGCCGACGCCGAGCAGCAGGGTCAAAAACTGAACATGCAGTGCAGCGTTATCGTGCGGTTGGCGGAGGTGCTCACGCCTTTGACGGCCAGCGGCGAGTTCAGCGAGATCGACTGCCCAAAGTAGGGCGAGCTGAGCACGCCCACCGGGGTTCCGGGGTTGTTTCGGTTCAAGAGATTGTAGGCGTCCACCCCAAAGGTCAGGCTATAAGGGCGGGCGGACGGCTGCCCCGATCTCCTTCCGCCCGAAGCAGGCCGGGGACCGAGCTTGAACTCCTTGCCCAGATGCGCCTCGATAAAGAAGAAGTTCGGCGAATTTCCATAGTCAATGGGAATCGTCCGCTCCCCCGGTTGCGGGTTGGCGTCAAAGACTCCAAAGGACGTCTTGTAGAGGATCGAGCCGGCCGTGGGGTTGGTGGCAAACGCGGGACGATCGTTGAAGATCGTGTCTCCATTCAGGTCGGTGCCCGTGGTGATGTTGAACGGAGTGCCTCCGGCCGCGTTGGCGAAGACAAACCCGCTAAAACCCAAGGGAAAGATGATCTTCATCTGGGCAAACGTCTGCTGCGTCGGCTGAGCGGCACGGCCATAGTCCTGGGTCAGGTCGTACTGGTTGGAAGGGAAGGTTGTCGCCCCGCCTACATCCTGGTCGACATGATTGAAGCTGTAGGCGACAAATCCTGTGATCCGCCGGCTGAACCGGAACTGCGCGTTGACAAACAGAATCTCGGCCTTCTGAATGCCGCCGGAATCGAACTGGTAGATATTCTGCGTCCCGCCCAGAGGGCGGACGCCACTGGAGGGAACAGCGGGGTTGTACGTCCCGGGAAGCGGCGCGTTGATGTTGCGCGAGAGCCATTGATGAACCCCGCGCATGAAGTAGTATTCCACCGAGAGGCTGCCGATCTTGCCCAGAGAGCGCTCCGCCGTCAGCCCGCCGACGATGTCGTACTCATTGCGCAGATGCGGGTTGATGTTGTACAGAGTCGGCGGCGTGGTTCCCAGCAGCGACGCCGGCGGCGGCGTGTTCAAGTACTGCTGATAGAAGTTTGGGTTCTCGACGTAATAGGAGGTCTGGTAGGTCCCGCTCTGTTCACGAATCGCCGTCAGGATGTTGGCGGAGTCGAACCGGTCATAGAAGAAACCGCCCCCGCCGCGCAGCATCAGCAGCGCGTGGCGGTGGTTGTTCTGTCCCACGGCCCAGGCGAACCCCATCCGCGGCGCCGGATCAGCGTGGTCCGGAACCGCCGACTGGCTCTCGAAGCGAAACCCCAGGTCCAGAGTCATATTCCTGCGAATCTTCCACTCGTCCTCCGCAAAGACGCCCAGATCGCCCATCAGCAGCGAAGCTTCCGCCTGCCCGGTCGTCAGGTTGTATTGGATCGTCTCGCCCGTGGCGGCGAAGATTTGAGCGGGAGTCTCGCCCTGCAGCGCCAGCGCGTAGGTCCTTTGATCCGGAAACATGTACAGGCCGTTATAACCCGTACGGTTTTCATTGGACCGATCCAGCAGACGATACCGTCCCCCGAAACGCAGATAGTGCGCTCCGTGCTGGCTGGTGAGAAGCTCCTGGAACTCGTAGCGATCTTGATTGTCCACCAGCTCCTGCGCCGGCGATCCACCGGCATTGAACAGTCCCTGGGCCACGATCGAAGCCTCCGTGCTGGCCGGGGACTGGTTCTCATGCACGCGGGCGAACTGAAAGTGCGCTTCGGAGATGGTGGAGGCACCGATGATCTGCGTATCGATGAGCTGCAAGGTGTTGGTGCTCGTTGTGGAGTTCAACCCCTCGGAGGGAAGCACCAGCAATCCGACTCCGCTATTGGTCACCGTCACTGCGTTGTACTCATAGCGGCCCAGGAAGGTGTTGTTCTTCGTCACTCGACGATTGATCTGTCCACTGTAGGTCTGCGTCACGCTCGGCGAACGAACGGCCTCATCCAAAGGCGTGAGAAGCTCGGGATTGATGGCGTCCACAATCGCGTTGTTCTGCAGATCGTAGTACGCCCCACTGAGAAAGAAGGATGTGTTCTTATTCATTGAGCCGCTGAGGTTCGCATCCAGATTCGCCGTGTAGTACGGCGGCTCAACCGTTGTGTACGGGTTCTGGGCGTTGAACACGTTGTCCGTACCCCAACTGCTCAGCTCTCCGTTCAACTTGCCGCCTCCGGGCTTGGTGTCGATCTCCACCCTCCCGAAGCCCAGCGAATCGTACTCGGCCGAGTATGGGTTCTGATTGATCCGAATCTCCTGGATGGTGTTCTTGGGTGGAAAGCGGCCGTTCGAAAAACCGTTCACCAGAATCTCCGGAGCCCTCAATCCCTCCCCGCCCGCCAGCGCCTTGATCTCCTGTTGAAACACATCCTCATCGTCGGAGAACCCGTTCAACTGGCTCCCCTTGAATCGCAGCGCACTCATGTTATCGGCGGCAGCGGTGCTCTCTGCCCTTTGGGCCGGAACCGTGATCTCCTCGGCTTGCGTGGCAATCTCCAGACGAACGTGGATGCCGGCGGCCGGCGACCCCTTGCTCAACTTGATGCCGGCCGTGTACTCCCGAAAGCCGGTGGCTTCGATGGCGATGCGATAGACCCCGAGGGGAAGAGCCAGATCGAACTCGCCGATCCCATTCGTCCTCACCTCGCGATGCAGGGTTCGGCCAGAGACGCGGACCCTGGCGTGAGCAATCTTGGCGCCGGAAGGGTCTGCAACGCTTCCCCTCACGTGGCCGACCAACGCGCTTCCTTGCGGGCCGACAAAGTCCCACGGCCCTGCGCCGGCGCCGTTGCCCGCCACCGTCGCATAGCATTCTCCAGGGAATACCGCCCAGCCAATGAACAGCGCACAACCGGCCCACCAGAGGTTCCTCATCCAGAACCAGCGAAAGATCACGTCAAGTTCTACCCGTTGAAGAGATAACTTGGGAGTGTCAGAAATTTGCCGCAAAATTTTCGTGCGATGAATCTTGAATTCGTATTTCTTCTGAGATGATATCGCACCCTCTATCGAGAATCCTCCCCCATCCCATCGCCGCTCCGCTGCCTCATCGCCTCCACCCGGCTGAAGGCAAGCGGTTGCGCTTTGGATGCAGACGCTCGGCGATCAGCCGGCCCGCGCTACGCCGCCGGACTCAACGGAAGTCCTGCTCACGTCCATCGCTGAGCCAAGGGCCATGCTTCAGTGCTTCAACTGATCTGCGCTTGGCTGTTGTCCCAGGCTGGTT
>JAKART010000382.1 GCA_021819255.1 Acidobacteriota bacterium | reverse complement strand
TCCTCAGGCCGCCAGTGGGCTCCCTGGCGTGAGTCCAACGTGCCAAAGACGTACTCGATGTCGTCGGAGTGGAAGGCTCCCGAGCCGGGATGGTGGAATTTGTCCGTGGGCGAAGGCAGGTCGAAGCGGTAGCGATAGGTGGCGGCTTCGCCGGTGGCCACATGGGCCTCCAGCCAGCGCCAGGTGGAGTAGGCGATAAAGCGGTCTCCGGCGAAGTCGCCGGCGGACTGCACGGCCTGCGCGTCGCTGCGGGCCGGATAGAGGCTGAGAAACTTGTCGGCCTGGGCGCCGAACTGCCGGCGCGCCGTGTTGGTGAAGCTGGCCGCAGTGGTGGCCACGGGAGCAAACAGGACCATCCCTCGAACCTCATCCGCGTTCCAGCCGGCCAGCAGCGGGATGTGGGCCTCTTCCCCGGCGGCATAGAGGCTGGGCAGGCTGGCGCGAAGAAAATAGCCGTCGATGTCCGGAGGGAAGGCGCCGACGCTGCGGAAGGCGGCCGGGTTGGCCAGAGTTGAGGCGGGAATCTTGCGCAGCGCGGCCAAGTCATCCGTGCCCAGAGCTTTCTTCACCAGGGCGGCGTCGCTGATCTCCCGGCTTTGCAACGGCTCCCAGGGAAGTCCGGAGCTGAAAAAGGCAGCGCCGCTCTCGCCGATGGCTTGGGCCAACAGATTCTTGGAGAGAGGCGAGGCCATTTGAGCGCTCACAGAGAAAGATCCGGCCGATTCGCCAAACAAAGTGATGTTATTCGGGTCGCCGCCGAAGGCGCTGATGTTATGCCGGACCCAGGCCAGAGCGGCTGCCTGGTCCAGCAGCCCGTAGTCACCCGCGGCATGCTGTGGCGATTCCTCGGCCAGCGAACGCAAAGCGAGGAAGCCCAGCATTCCCAGCCGGTAGTTCATGGACACCACCACAACATTGCGGCGGGCCAGATACTCCCCATCCTGGCGCGCCTCTGAGGTGCCGCCGGCGGTAAAGCCGCCACCGTAGATCCAGACCATCACCGGAAGGCTGCCGGGCTTGGCGCCGCTCGGAGTCCAGACGTTCAGCGTCAGGCAGTCCTCGCTGGCTCCAGGGTCGCGGAAGATCATGTCCCGGTAGGCGCCGAACTGAATGCAGTGGGGGCCGAAGGCCTTGGCGGGACGGACGTACCACTTGCGATGCGGCTGCGGCGGTCTCCAGCGCAGCTTGCCCACGGGCGCAGCCGCGTAGGGAATGCCCAGAAAGGCGCGCACGGTCCGATGGAGTTCGTAGAAGCCCTCCACCTTGCCTTTATCGGTGCGCGCCCACGCAGCGTGATTGAGCATCCTGTAATGGCCGGAGGACTGAGCGTTGGCGGAAGAAAAGCCGGCAAGGGCCATGGCCGCAGCCAGGGCAAGGCGTAGAGAGCAGGGAAACCGCCAGAGCAGGCGCATGGATCCTCCACGTTCCTCTTGCATCAGCGATGAGGAAGCCTTCCTATCATAGGACACGGCTTGCGCCACCGGCGCCGGTCGCCGGATTTTGCGGAAGGGGCATCAAGAAAAGATTCCCGATCGCGGCTGGCTTGGCGGTCTCGGAAACCTGGCGGTCTCGGAGAATAGACCATTTCCCCTGAAGGTGTAAGCAGGGGGAACGACTCCTGTGGGCGTTTTCCTCAATGAAAACGCCACTGAACGCCCGCTTCCGTACACCCATCATCAGGGAAAATGGTCTAGCCGGGCGACAAGAATACGTTGACCGGCATCTTCCGGGGTTGGAATCGTCTGTCTGTATGGAACTGCCGTCGCTGGAAGACGGTGCAGAGAATCCCGCAACGTGCTACACCTTCTATGGGGCCGCGCTATGGGGCCGCGCTATGGGGCCACGAAGGTTCCACGCAGGAGGGTTGGGGATGACGATGAGCCGATCGATGGGGATGCTTCTGGCCGCCCATATTTTCACTCTGGGTGTGGCCCGGGCCCAGATGCAACCGCCGAACACTCTTACGCCGCAGGAGGATCAGCAGGGATGGCATCTGCTGTTTGACGGCCACGATCTGAAAGGATGGCACTCCTACCACGAAACAAAGACGGGCAAAGACTGGTCGGTTGTCGACGGCGCGATCCAGCTTCGCAAGACCAATCAGGACCCGCCGGCAGATTTTGCCGACCTGGTGACCGACAAGGAGTACGCAAACTTCGACCTCAAGCTGGAGTGGAAGGCGCGCCCTTGCATCGACAGCGGCGTCATGTTTTACGTCCACGAATCTCCCCAGTACCGGAACACCTACGACACCGGAGTTGAGATGCAGATCGCCGATCTGGCATGCACGGTTCCCGACAGCCGCGTCCTCAAAGAGCGTTCCGGGGACATCTTTGACATGATCTCGGACAAAGTCGAATGGGTAAAGCCGGCGGGTGAATGGAACTCCTTCGAGATCATTGCCGACCACGGACATCTGCAGATGTATCAGAATGGGCACGAAGTCATTGACACCCACCTGTGGGATGCACAGTGGCAGCAACTCATCGATTCCAGCAAGTTCAAAAAGATGCCCGGTTACAGCAAGTATCACATCGGCCATATCTCGCTGCAGGGCACAGAGCCGAAGGGAGACCCGGGAGACAAGCTCTGGTTTCGCAACATCAAGATTCGCACGCTTCCCTGAGGCGTCTTCCGTTCGGGTGCGGGCCAGAGCCGCGCCCAGGCGCGAGCAGGCTTCGGGACCATCTGCCCTGACGTGCTTCAGGACAGGCCGGAGAGGGCGCGCAAAAATCGATCCTTGTCCATGTGGTACTTGAATGCCTTGCGGCCGTCGATGAAGACGACGGGAATCTCATCGTTATAGCGTTCACGGATCGCCGCATCCGCATCGATGTCCAGCTCGCGCCATTGAAAATCCGCCGCGCCCTGGAGTTGCGTCAAGGTCTCCTTCACCACGTCGCAGAGATGGCATCCTTTGCGTGAATAGACCACAACATCATGCATGCGTTCATTGTAGAAGCAGCTTGGATCCGGCGTGAGACGAAAAGACGGTAAGGGGGTTGTGACCTCATGGAAGCGTCTGGCGCCGGATGCGGCAAAGGATCCAATGAGGCTGGATCCAATGAGGCTGGATGCGAAGAGGCTGGATGCGATGAGGCTGGATCGGGTGAGATATGGATCGGGGGCGAATCGACGGCTAGACCATTTTCCCTGATGATGGGTGTACGGAAGCGGGCGTTCCGTGGCGTTTTCATTGAGGAAAACGCCCACAGGAGTCGTTCCCCTTGCTTACACCTTCAGGGAAAATGGTCTTGCC
>JAKART010000381.1 GCA_021819255.1 Acidobacteriota bacterium | reverse complement strand
ACGGTGATGCGCACTCTCTCGGAGCCGGCGCGGGCCAGAGCAGCGATCTGTTGGACGGTGGACTCGACATCGGCGGTGTCCGTGTTGGTCATCGACTGGACGACGACGGGCCCCTCACTTCCGACGCGAACGTTGCCGATGGTGACCGGAACCGATCTTCTGCGGCGAATAGCTGGCATACACCCTGCATTTTATCAGTTCGGAGTGTGCCGTCCGGGCTCTTCGGAGATAGCTGGAGGGAATGGAAAAAGGGGCTTTGCTCAAAGGAGCTTTCCGCAGGCGATATCGCGGATCAGGGTCAAGTCGGCGGCAAGAAAGTCGAAGTCCGGAAGGGTCGCGAGAGGAACCCAGCGCACCTGCTGAAAGATGTGATTCACGAACTCGCCTGCGAAGGTCTGGACGAGGAAGAACTCGATCTCGATGGCGCCGCCGTTGCGATAGCTGTGATGGACCGTGGAGACATGGTCGCCAATGGTGGCGGCGATGCCGAGTTCTTCATGAAGTTCGCGGATGAGAGCCTGCCGCGAGGTTTCGCCGGGCTCGATCTTGCCCCCGGGAAACTCCCATTTCAGACCCATCGGCTGGCCGGCGCGGCGCTGGCAGATAAAGATCTCGCGCGCCGAACCCTCGCCGCGCAGGATGAGGGCTGCGACCACGCGGCGCAACGGCCTGGCATCAGCGGGCTTGCCCGCCCGGCGGAGTTGATCTTCGGTCAGCCTGGGAGTTGGTTCCTTCACGTGTCCGTCCAGTGTCGTGGTTGCGAGGCCGGCGTCGATCTTCTCTGCTGGAGAGTTCAGGGTCTGACCAGTGCAGGATAGTAAACAGGCCAGCCTTCGTCCGTGGCGCGCTCCAGCAGCGCAACGGAGGGATTTACCGGAAAAGCCCCGCAGCGGCCTGCCGGCTCGCCGTCTACCCCGTTGGCAGCCACGCTGCACGCAATGGACAGCATGGCGGCGTCGTGGATGGAGTTGCCGAAGGCGACGTTGGGAGGGTTCCCCTCATCGACGATGCCCACGCGGCGCAGAGCCTCCACCTTGTCTTCGTCGGTGGGGACATGGATCAGCCGGTCCGTGATGATGCCGTGCTCGACTTCCACCCTAGCCGCCAGGACGTTGGAGGCGGGGATGTCGAAGCGGCGAACTCCCTCTTCGATGACCCACTGATTGGTGGAGCTTACGGCCCAGATGTCACAATGGCGGCGCTGCAGCTCGGCGACGAGGGTGGAGAGTTCGGGGAAGATATAGGGCTCGATGTAATCGCGGAAGAAGTGCGCGGCCGCTTCACGCAGAGCCTTCTCCGGGAGGCCGCGATAGACCTGGACCATCTGGCCGCAGATTTCATATTCGGATACCTCGCCGCGCCGGTAACTCTCATAGCGATCCTGGATGGAGGCGATCTGCTCGGTGGAGATGAGTTTGGTGTCAATCGTCCAGTGCATGAAGGCCGAACCGGCGTCTGGAGACCAGAGTGTGCCATCGCAATCAAAGACGGCGATCGCCGGATTCAAGGCGTGGACCCGAGCGTGAAACTCTGGGGTGGTGAGGCGGCGAGGCGTAATGCGGTCAGACAAAGAACGGCTCCGTTCAGGTTCTCCTGCCGGGCGGCAAGGTGCAAAGATCAGCCGGTCAATGCGATGCTATGCCAGGAAGAGACGGCTGACCTGCTCTCACTTTATCAGTTGTTGCCCGCAGGGGTATGCTTAGAGGATGGAAGCATGAAAGGTCAGACCACAAGCCACCCAATGCTTGGCGGCGAAGGTGAGCAAGCATGAGTCTATTTTTTGCAGCAGGTTCGGCGGAGACGGAGATGAGCGCAGCGGAGGCTCGGGCCGGCCTGTTGGAAGGGTTGGGCAAGCTGGGCAAACGGAAGAAGGTGCTGGCGGTGCCGCCGGATTTTACCCGCTTTCACTCCAGGGCGGGCGAACTGACCGAGATGGCCTGGGAGTTTTACGGCGATGCCATGACGGATGTGCTGCCGGCGCTGGGCACCCATGTGGCCATGACCGATGCCCAGATCGGCAAGATGTTTGGCAGGATCCCGCGCAGCCTGTTTCGGGTGCATGACTGGCGCCGTGACATCGTGACCCTGGGGGAGGTGCCGGGGGAGTTTCTGCATCAGGTGAGCGAAGGAAAGCTGGACTACTCCTGGCCGGCGCAGGTGAACAAGCTGCTGGTGAAGAAGGCCGGCGGCCATGATCTGATTCTGTCGATTGGACAGGTGGTGCCGCATGAGGTGGTGGGGATGGCCAATGGAAACAAGAATATCTTTGTCGGCACGGGCGGGGTCACGGGGATTCATCGCTCGCACTTTCTAGGCGCGGTGTATGGCATGGAGCGCATGATGGGGAGGGCGGACACCCCGGTGCGGAGGGTGCTGAACTACGCCGGTGAGCATTTTGGGGAGAAGATGCCGCGGATCGTCTATGTGCAGACGGTGGTGAACAAAAACGATGCCGGCGAGTTGGTCATCCGGGGTCTATTCATCGGGGACGATGCGGAGTGCTTTGAGCGGGCGGCAGCCTTGAGTCTGCAGTGCAACTTCCTGATGATGGATCGAGAGATCCACAAGGCGGTGGTGTTTCTGGACCCGCATGAGTTCCATACTACCTGGCTGGGCAACAAGAGCGTGTACCGGACGCGGATGGCCTTGGCAGATGATGCGGAGTTGATCGTGCTGGCCCCTGGCCTGAATCGGTTCGGTGAGGACAAGACCATCGATGGGCTGATTCGGCGCTACGGGTACTGTGGGACGCCGAGGACGTTGGAGGCGGTGAAGAATGATCCGGAGCTGGCGGCCAACCTGAGCGCCGCGGCGCATCTGATCCACGGCTCCAGCGAGGGCCGGTTCACGATCCGCTACTGCCCGGGACACCTCACCCGGTCGGAGGTCGAAGGGGTGCACTTTGCCTATGGAGATCTGGCGGAGTACACCGCGAAGTACGACCCGGGCAAGCTGGCCGACGGCTGGAACGTGGTGGATGGCGAGGAGATCTTTTACATCTCGAATCCGGCATTGGGGCTGTGGGCCTCTAAGGGACGATTCAGCAACTGATGGGTCTCGGAATGGGTTGGGAACAGAGCTTCCGCAAAGACGCCACGTGGATTCCTGCGTGCCTGATTTTCCGCTCCGTTTGTGGCTGTGCCTGCGCCTCCTTCGGCAAGCCGCTGGACCATTTTCCCTGAAGGTGTAAGCAAGGGGAACGACTCCTGTGGGCGTTTTCCTCCATGAAAACGCCACGGAACGCCCGCTTCCGTACACCCATCATCAGGGAA
>JAKART010000380.1 GCA_021819255.1 Acidobacteriota bacterium | reverse complement strand
GGGCCGAAGGAGAAGTTGCGTAGACAAAAGTCTCACGTAGAGAGCGAACAGGGAACGCCACCAGTTGAGCATCTGTGAAGGCGACGGCTCCAGCGTGATCGGACGCATTGCTGTCGGGGCCGAAGATAGCCTCGCCATCGGACTTGTCGAAGCCGCGAGCCGACCAATCGTGTCGAAGGGCGCCTTTGATGCCGGAACCAGCCAATATAGGGTGGCCGGTGTGGATCTCCCTTTGTATGGGCAAGTCAACGGCGCCGGTGGAGCTGCCGGCCCCCATATGAACCGGGCTAATAGCGTAGTAGAAGACGAGTTCCTTTGATTCGAACATTCTTATTCTCCCTCGGAGCTGGGCCATGCTGCGAGCATGGCGCGGTTGAAACCTTCCGCTTGGCGCTGTCTGTCTGGATTGTCGTCCCAGAGACCAGTGGCCACCCATTCGGCAAGCTTGCACGGATCGCCTTGGAGTTGGTCGAACCAGTAGACACTGCCGGCGGGGGCGGCGCGAAAAGTGGGCTTGGGTTTCCAGTAGGCAAGATCCCATCCGGATACGATTTGATGGCGGGCGACGGCTGCTGAAGCGAGCCGCGCTGAGAATCCATGGAGTTGAAGCTGGTAACCGCCACTGGTGGAGACGACACGGTCTGGGAGCCAACCTTGCTGGAAGATGCCCGGTGACGTCAGGACGAGACGGAACTGCCCGTCTTGACGAATCGGATCCAGGAGCGCGGGTGGGTTCCAGGAAAGGACGCGATGGTACTGGGCGGCTCGTCCGTCGCCACCCAATCGGAGGGTGCCTTGGTCCGGTAACAGGCGGGAGGCGTCAGGTGTGTCGAAACCGTCACATCCGACGAGGAATCCGCTACCCATGCGCAGACTGACAACATCGGTACTGTAGAGCTTACCTTCAGCAGCAGTTCTGCGTGCACTGTCCAGCTCGATGCCAATACGGGTCCTAGTCTCCATGAGGGTGCCGACTGACAGTGGGCCCTGTGGAACTTCGGCACGCAGATAGCGGGTAAGATCTTCGCCGTCGAGCCATCGCCCTGTTTCGGGTTTGGACTCCTGCTCAGCGCAGTCGAGCGCAAGCATCGGCAGCATGGACGATGCTTGCAGGGTCGGGGGTAACGGTGCTGGTTTCAGAAACCGGAGCTTCTGTTTCCTGGGAAGGATAAGGTCGGCGGGCGTGGGTAGAACCGGTGACCAGTGCCCATCTTTCTTCTGTGCAAGAGAAGCCCATACGATGCGAAACGTACCGGGTGCATATGGGGTACCAAGAACGCGCCCGATTTCGCCGGGAAGCTCGAAACGACGATTGTTATACGCGGCCAGCGCCACCGGATTATGTCCGAGAATGGCTGAGCGCAGCGCGCCGGCAAATACAGACGGCCAGGGCGGCATAGCACTGCCACCATGATCGGCACTGGAACCGAAATTGCGATTACCTCGGAAAGTAATTGGTTCCAGCGGTTCGATAGCGTAGTAGAAGGTCATGCGCGATCTCCTTCCGGCTCTGCATGGACCGCTTGTCTGGTTTCGCGAGCTAGAAACTCGGCAGTAATGAGCATAGACTGAAGGGTCTTGGAGAGACTCTCTGCAGATTCCCTGGAATCCTCGGGTGTGCTGTAAAAGGCTGTATCCACCAGGGTGCAAGCGATGGGGGTGACCTTGTCGAACGTGGATGGGGATGCCGCGGAGCACTGGCGACGCAATTGGGCGGCAAGGTTGGTTGCGACGATTTTCCGCCAGTGGGCCGCATCCGTTGCAGGCAGTTCTCTGAGCCAGCGCAGGGAGTGATAGACCGCGCGGCGGGAAACCCCCTCAGATCCAAGCCATTGGCGAAACTGGCTTAGGACGGCGAGAGGATAAATCTCAGGGTTTGCAGAGGACTTGAAACTTGCCACAAAAGTAGTTTCGCCGCCGGAGCGCTTCATCGTGTGAATAGCGAAGGCGTTGCGACCGTGGAGTTTGGCCTCCTGCTCGGCTTTGTGGAGCGTACGGAGAACGAGTGCCAGGGGCGTCTGATGATGTGCGATTACGGCGCCAAATGAAGCCGTAGCTTTATTGCCCATCATCCGGAGCAGTGGTCCTCTGGAGATCCTTTTGTCTTGTCCATTCCTGCGTGCTTGCCAGAAGCCGCCACCGACATGGATATCAGCAGGCATGGTTACGCCGGCCACCTCCTCGCCGCTGTAACTGGAACGCAATCTGCCAATAGCGTCGAGGAGGTCTTCTACGGGAAGCATGGCCAGCACATCATCACCTCCTGCATAGATAAGGCGTCCACGACAGGACATCTCGATGACGTTGCGGGCGACGGTGGTCGCAAAATGGTTGAGCGCCGATGAAATTGCTGCATGGCGTGAGGGTGAAGTTGGGCGGTACAAATCGAGGTAGTCCTTGACCTCTTTGCCGGGTGCGTATTGGGTCACTCCAGTTCGAATCGCAGGGTGAAGTACATCTTTCAGTGACAGACGGAGTTCCGATTCGCCAGGGGCAGGTGACTGACCCGTTAGCCAGGCGCCCGCGCGATCGCCGTCCATCAGGAGGAGGGCGTAATAGGCTTCCCCGCCCAGAGACGCGATAAGTTGCTCCGCCTTCTCAGCTTGATTCTCGTCTTTAAGCCAATCGAGGATGGTAGGGACTGAACGGAGCAGATTGCGATCTTCCTCTGGCAATGTTCTCAAGCTTGCGACAACACGCCGGGGTAGAGCGGCAGCGTACCGTTCCTCCGGTGGCAAGGATTTCCGGTATCCAGAAAGTTGTTGACGCAGGCCGGAATCAAAATTACGGGCTGCGTTGTCGATTCCGGTTGCCAAAGACATGGCGTAAGTGCTGACGACGTAGCGGCTCGGCTCACTATTGAGCAGAGGCGATACTCGCTTGCTGAAGATCCTGGGCCAAATGCGCTTCATGGTGCAGAGAGCGCACAGCCGTTCTCCATCCTTGACGCCGCCGCGGCCATCAAACTCCGACCAGACGGTGCCGTGATTTTCTCTGCCTCCGCCCGGAGGCAGGTCGACGGGGTCGTTGTCGCCACGAAGCCACTCTCGTTCTCCGCATGACGTACAGCGGTAGCCAGCCTGCGGAAGTTGACAGAAAGGACGCAACTGCTTGGCGGCGGCATGGGTTTTATCTGCAATACGATAGACGAGCGGGTAGAGGCTGCCTGGTCCAGGCTGATGCCACTGAACGCCGCTGGCCTCAATGATATCGTCGCGAATCGCCCATATATCCTCTGAAAAGAATCCCCGCCGGGAGCCGTTAGGGAGGAAGGTG
>JAKART010000379.1 GCA_021819255.1 Acidobacteriota bacterium | reverse complement strand
GAGACGATCTTGCCGTCCACCAAGGCATAGAAGACCCGTTTGTCGGCCGGGGTGGCGCAGAACTGCGCGTAGTCCTGGGTGTACTGGTCGAAGCCTGGAGCTTCCATGGCGGAGGCGCCGGAAGGCAATGTGTCGGCAGGAGATGGAACAGGAGTCTGGGCTGAGAGCTTGGCAGCCTCGGGAGCCGCCACCGATGCGGCAGCCGAGGCCACCAGTTTGCAAAATTCACGACGTCGCATAACGTTCCTCCACTGGGACTCGCCCAATATACAGACTGAAGAAGGTTTTAGGCAAGGTTACAGGTAACGCTTTTCTACGCAAGCACAGGCATAGAGAATTGGCGCCGCCATCCAGGCTCTGGGCGCCGGATCTGGGCCTGACGCCGAGGCTTTGTGAAGTCAGGCGAGAGCGCTCAGCAAGATGTAGCCGACGGCGCGACGGCGAACGATCGCTCGATATGGGGCTTTCCTCTCGAACGGAGCTTGGCCTCTCTGGCCTGTCCGAGCGGGAATGCAAGGTACTTCTTGTGAATGACCTTGACCACGCCCGATCTCGAAGCCGAGTCTTCGCGGTCGCCTCGCAAGCGCTGAGCGATACACATTCGTCGCATCGTGCTGCGACTGAAAGAGGCTGCGCTCCTCCATCTGGCCCGATCCCATCCTTTCATCCATTCATCAGCGGAGTTTCTGCTGGTTGCCGGTTGATCGAGCCGGGCCCTGGCCCGGCTCGCGTCGCGTCGGTGAACCTCACATTGCTTATCCGTCTGCGTTGGGTTGGCTGCTTGTGGAGCATAAACGACGCGGCCCGTACTGCGACGCAAACCTGCGGGTCATGCCTGTGAGTGTGCTGCCATGCGCCCCGCTTTGGCCCCGCGCCAAGCCTTATTTCATCCTGTCGATCCGAACAGCCGCCAAAGCAACCACCAAAGGAAACCGCAGAAGGCCATCTCGTGGATGACCTCAGTAACTTGCTCAATTTATGGTTTTTATGGCTCCTGAGGTAGGACTCGAACCTACAACCCTTCGGTTAACAGCCGAATGCTCTGCCATTGAGCTACTCAGGATCACGTTCAGGAAACCAGCAACCGGGCGGCTGCTTCAAGTCAGTTATAACAAATGCATCCGACAGGGTCAAAGAGTGCGCGAGGCGGACGATGACTTGAAACCGCTTCTGTGAAGACCCTGAGAGCGCGGTTTTCCCATTCCAGGTTGAATCTCAGGAAGATGGAGTCGATGATCCGGGCCACCGGCCACACCTTGAAGGAGCAGGTCAAAGCAGACCATGGGCGGGGTTCTTGGCCGCACGCCGCCTCCTTGGCGCGGAGGGATTCCACCTCCGTTCTCCTCAAGGCCAGCCATGGGTACAGCATTTCGAGAGCGGCGGAAGAGACAGAGCGGTCTGCAGCGCTGACGGAATCGCAAACAGTCTTCGACTGAGACGCATCGACACCCAAGGTCAACAAGCGCGCTGGGACCCTGCTACCGAGACTTCTTCAGGGATCGAAAACATCCTCGAACATGAAAAGGCTTGTACCCTCGCCCACGCACAGCCGCCCGCTTCCTTTTGGCCGCCAGCGCCGCTTTGCGCTCGCCTTACACCTCGATGCGGTCCTCGATGCATGACGTCAGGGGTTGGCTTTTCAGCGGCGCAGCCTGATGATCTCCTCGCCAAAGGCGGTTGAAAGCCCATCGTCCGGCGCGCGGCCTCGATCTCCTCTAAATCGCCCGCAAAGGATGACGGCTCAGATCGATAGGGACGCTCTCAACGATCTCAATATCGAAACCCTGCAAGGCAGGGACGTGCTTGGGATGGTTGGTCAGCAGGCGAATCTTGTGAATGCCCAGATCGGAGATGATCTGGCCCCCAAGGCCAACATGGCGAAGGACCCTCTCGTTTGAGTTCTCTGCCCCATCATCGGCGGTGGAGCGTTTGTTCCGGTGGATGCACAGTCGCGCAGGATTGGCCGCGGCATCCGTCAAAAAACCGCGCTGGGTATGGTGCAGATAAATGAGAGCTCCGCAGCCGGCCTTGGCGATCTCCCGGAGACTAGCGTCCACTGTCGCCCGGCAGTCGCACAACGAGGACCCGAATACGTTGCCCGCAAGGCAATGGGCATGGACGCGGACCAGTACCGGAAGGCCGGAAAGGGCGGTCTGCGTCACGTCGCCAAAGGTGAGCGCCAGATGGGCTTCATCTCCACTGCCAAGCTGGGCGGCTTGAATGTCGCTCTCATAGGAGATCATTCGGAATTCGCCGTACTCCGTGGGAAGCATGCCTTCCGCCACACGATGGACATAACGTTCGTTGGACATCCGGTAGCGGATAAGATCGGCGACCGTGACCATCTTGAGATGATGAATCCTGCAGAATTCAATCAGGTCCGGCACCCGAGCCATGGTGCCGTCCTCGTTCATGATCTCGCAGATCACGCCGGCGGGCACCAACCCGGCGATGCGCGCTAGATCCACGGATGCCTCCGTCTGACCAGCACGCACCAGGACGCCACCCTTGCGAGCGCGCAGCGGAAAAACATGGCCGGGGCGCGCCAAATCGTCCGGGGAGGAGTTCGGGCTGATCGCGACCTGGATCGTGCGCGCGCGGTCCGCCGCCGAAATCCCCGTCGTTACACCCTCGCGCGCCTCGATGCTCTCAGTAAACGCCGTGCCAAAGCGCGAGGTATTGTCTTTGGTCATCGGGCCCAGGCGCAGATAGTCTGCGCGCTCTTCGGTCAAGGTAAGGCATATAAGGCCTCTTCCGAAGCGGGCCATGAAGTTGATGACTTCGGGGGTACAAAACTCCGCCGCCACGGTGAGGTCACCTTCGTTTTCACGGTCCTCATCGTCAATCAAGATGATGATTCGTCCAGCCCTGAGCTCGTCAAGAGCTTCGGGGATTGTAACGAATCCAGCGGATCGGTCAGGCATAAGAGGTGGATGTCTTTCGATTCTGTACCCCAAAACGGTGTTGTGGATCCTGAAGAGGCCGAGCCAGTCTTAAAGGGTGGATTCAATCTCAAAGCCCCAGGCTTCAAGCAGAGCTTCAGGGATGTACTTGGAGTTCTTGTTCCGCCTGGCCCACTCGCGAAGACGGGTGGAACGGACGTATTGGTCAGGAGTCAGCTTGTACTCCTTGACCACCTGTTCGAACGATGTGATGGTGGGCACCACCGGGCCGATCGGCTCCGGCTTACCCCAGTTGGGATTACCGCGGCGCTTCGCCATGTATCTGGAGTCCTCAGTGTTCATGCGGCGGAATTCCGCCAAGCTTCTATTTTACATCACTCT
>JAKART010000378.1:1770-3311 GCA_021819255.1 Acidobacteriota bacterium | reverse complement strand
TGACGACGGACAGCGCTTCCGGTATCGATCGGGTGATGGCCATCACCTAAATCGTATAAGGCTCTGAACGGGTTGGCTACCGCGAGCCTTGCAGACCGGGGAGGGGGCGGCCGGAGGCCAATCCAGGCCGGTGGGTGGAACGGCATCTGGGTGAAATGGCGCAGTGGCTGGGTGTCCACGCGCAGCGGGCGGAGCGGCGGGTCGGGCCGTACGGACGTATGTAATTGAAATCACAAGGGAAGAGCTTTGGCAAGATGATTGCTGTTCAAAGGGCAAGTGCAGATCTCAGCAGAACGCAAGCTGAGCTGCCAAACGGAGGGTTTCATGTCCAAGTGCCTTAGCTGCTCCCAAGCTGGAAAGGGTGCGTTCTGCAAGTTCGGACCTCAGTCCCGCGCGTTTCTACAGTCAAACTCGGTCAAGACCGATTATGTGCGCGGGGCGAGTTTCTTCCGCGAGGGTGATCGCAGCAACGCCATCTTTCTTGTCTGCTCGGGCAAGGTGAAGGTCTCAGCCACCTCGAGAGAGGGACGTGTGATGATCCTCCGCATCGCCCAGGCCGGCGATGTGCTCGGCATGAGTGCGGCGCTGACGCAAAGCGACTATGAGGTGACAGCGGAAGCTTTGGAGCCATGCAGTGTGCTGGTACTGCCCACCAGGCACCTGATGACGATGTTGCAGAACTTTGGGGATGCGAGCCTTGCCGCGGCCAATGTGCTGGCGGAGGACTATCGGGCCGCTTTTGATGAGGCGAGACTGGTCTCTCTGCCATCCTCTCCGGCCGGCCGAGTCGCCCGTCTCATTCTGGACTGGGCTCAGGATGCGAAGAGCCGCTCGAACCCGTTCATCACGATGTCGATGACTCATGAAGAGCTGGCGTCGATGACGGCGACCACCCGGGAGACCATCACCCGAACCCTGGGCCGCCTGCGCAAGGAGAAGATCATTGAAACGCATGGAGTGGTTCTTAAGGTTCTTCAGCCGCAGGCCTTGGAGAGGCTGTGTGCCTGCTGAAATATCGTCTGTGTGGCTGTGGACCTGTGCGGCTTTGGACCGGCGCTGCGGCTCATTGAGGCGGTTTCTCCGAGCGAAAACGCCCATTTCAGCCTACAGCTTCGGGATGCGCTGACGCGGAAAGATCGTTAGCTGAAGAGAAACTCCTTGGAGCGAAGGTCCCTGATGGTGTCGCGAAGCTTGGCAGCTCTTTCAAACTCAAACGCCTTGGCCGCCTCCCGCATATCCCCTTCGAGCTTGCTCAGGTAAGCGTCCAGATCAGCCTGGCTGGCGAACTCCGTGAGAGCCTCCTCTTCTTGGGCGAGGTCTGCGTAGTCGGCTTGGAGGACGCCGGCCAGGGATTCGTCCAGAGAGCGCATCACGGTCTGCGGGGTGATGCCGTTCTCGCGGTTGTAGGCCACCTGCCGCTCTCGGCGGCGGTTGGTCTCCTCGATGGCTCTGCGCATGGAATCGGTTTGGCTGTCAGCGTAAAGAATCGCCCGGCCCTCCACATGGCGAGCGGCGCGGCCCATGGTTTGAAAAAACGATAA
>JAKART010000378.1:0-1760 GCA_021819255.1 Acidobacteriota bacterium | reverse complement strand
TGTCGGCATCGAGGATGGCGACCAGGGAGACCTCGGGAAGATCCAGACCTTCACGCAGCAGGTTGATTCCGATCAGAACGTCGTACTCTCCGTTGCGCAGCCCGCGGAGTAGACGGATGCGTTCGAGCGTCTCGATCTCCGAGTGCATGTAGCGGCAGCGAACCCCGACCTCGGTGTAGTAGTTGGCCAGGTCTTCGGCCATGCGTTTGGTCAGGGTGGTGACCAGCACGCGCTGGCTTTTGGCGGCGCGCTGGCGAATCTCCGCCAGGAGGTTGTCGATCTGGCCCTTGACCGGCCGAACCTCAACCTCGGGGTCTACCAGGCCGGTGGGACGAATGACCTGCTCCACGACGACGCCAGAGGACTTGGTAAGCTCATAAGGCCCCGGGGTAGCCGATACATAGATCGACTGGCCGATGCGGTCCTCAAACTCCTGGAAGCGCAAGGGACGGTTGTCCATGGCCGAAGGCAGGCGAAACCCATAGTCCACCAGGTTTTGCTTACGCGAGCGGTCGCCATGCCACATGCCGTGGAGTTGCGGAACCGTGACGTGAGACTCGTCGATGAAGACCAGGAAGTCGTGAGGAAAGTAATCGAGCAGGGTGGGAGGAGGTTCTCCGGGAAGCCGTCCTGAGAAATGGCGTGAGTAGTTTTCGATGCCATGGCAGTAACCCACCGACTTGATCATCTCCAGATCAAAGCGAGTACGCTGGTGGATGCGCTGCGACTCCACCAGGCGGCCTTCCTTCTCCAGTTGCGCCTCCCAATCCGCCAACTCGGCGAGGATGCTATCGATCGCGGTGTTCTTGCGCTCCGGTGGAACCACGTAATGGCTCTTGGGATAGATGGGCAGACGAGCATAGCGCTGCTTGACGGAGCCGAAGAGAGGATCGATCTGGGAGAGCGACTCGATCTCGTCACCGAAGAGCTCGATGCGGAAGGCGTCTTCGTCATAGGTGGGGTAGATCTCGATCACATCGCCGCGAACCCGGAAGGATCCACGTTGAAAGTCAACGTCGTTGCGTTCGTACAGGATTTCGACCAGGCGCCGGGTAATATCCTGGCGTTTGATCTTCTGCCCCTTCTCCAGCAGCAGCAGCATGCCATAGTAAGCCTCCGGCGAGCCGAGGCCATAGATGCAGGAGACGGAGCTGACGATGATGGCGTCGCGCCGCTCGAAGAGGCTGCGCGTGGCGGAGAGGCGCAGCTTGTCGAGCTCTTCGTTGACGGTAGACTCCTTCTCGATATAAAGGTCGCCCGAGGGTATATAGGCCTCCGGCTGATAATAGTCATAGTAGGAGACAAAGTACTCCACCGCATTGTTGGGAAAGAACTGCTTGAACTCATGGTAAAGTTGGGCCGCCAGCGTCTTGTTATGCACCAGCACCAGAGCGGGGCGATTCATCTCCGCGATGATGCGGGCCATGGTGAAGGTCTTGCCGGATCCGGTAACGCCGAGCAGCACCTGGTCCTTTTCCCCCGCCTGAAGACCCGCGACAAGCTCCTTGATGGCGCGCGGTTGATCTCCCTGCGGCTTGTATCCAGAGACGAGCTGGAAGTCCATGCTCTTAGGATAGGGGATCCCGGCTCTGTAAGATAGAGAGTGGACGGGTGGTGATCTTTCCTGGAGGTTCCCGAGACTTTGACAGAGCTTTGGTTGATGCGGCACGGAGAGACGGCTTGGAGCGCCGATGGGCGGCATACCGGTACGAGCGATATTCCACTCACCGACCGCGGGCGCGAAAGGGCAAAGCGCCTGC
>JAKART010000377.1 GCA_021819255.1 Acidobacteriota bacterium | reverse complement strand
CGATCTTCCACGACTTGATCTGAGCCATCTTGATCCATATCTTCACCCAGTTTCGGCCCGCCCTCCCAGCTGAATCGTCCGAGAGAATCAAGATGGATATTATTTACGGATAAGTTCTAAGCGCCATGCGGGCCGCGGCTTCCCGCCGGGCGCAGCGGGTTGAAGGTGAGCGGACCGGAGAAGAGCGATCCGGAACGGCTGTATCGCTTTTCCGTGTGAGTCAGGCCCCCGATAGGGCTGGGTGTGGGCTTTCATCTAGCGGAAACGCCCATAAAATTTGGGGCATCGAGATACGCCGGCACGCAAACGCTTCAGCGGTCTTCGTCGTTGCCCGCGTTCTTATCCTTCAACTTGCTGGCGATGTTGGACCAGACGGCATCGCTGGGGTCCCCTACCGGCTCGAAGAGGCTCTTGGCCTGCGCGGCGATGGTCTCCAGGTCGCGCACCAGGGCGGCGCAGTTGGGATACTGCCGGAAGAAGTTAGCGAAGCGGGGGTCGGAGCTGATGGAGCCGCCGCTGGCTTCAAAGAGTTCTGGAAGGTACTCTTCAAATTCAGCCGGGGTCATCGTGTCGAGGTTGATTGAGGCGAGGTCCTTCATCGCGATGTCTCCATCAGCCGGTTCTCAGGCTGCAAATTTTGAGGTTCACGCAGCAATTCGCGAAGCCGCAGACGGGCTTTGTGGAGTTGCGACTTGCTGTTGCCCGTGGAGCACTCCAGCATGGCGGCGATTTCGTTGTGCTCAAAGCCTTCCACATCATGGAGCACAAAGACCATGCGGTACCCGGGCGGGAGCATGGCGACGGCCCGCTCCAGGGTCACCCGATCCACGGAGCCGGAGAGCTGGGTATCGCGGGCGCCAAAGTCGCGCTTGGGTGCGTCCTCCTCGGACGGGTTGATCGTCTCCTCCAGCGAAACCAGTTGCAGTCCCTTCTTGCGCAGATGCATCAGCACCAGATTGACGGTAAGGCGGTGCAACCAGGTGGAAAAGGCGCTTTCGCCGCGGAAACTTTCCAGCTTTCGGAAGAGGTGGAGGAATGCTTCTTGCGTCATGTCCTCCGCCTCAGAGACGTTGCCCAACATGCGCAGGCAAAGGGTATAAACACGCCGTTTGTGGAGAGCGTAGAGTCGCGCAAAGGCATCGGGGTCGCCTTTCTTGGCGCGCTCAATGGCGTCGGCTTCGCCGGCGATAGGAGCATTCCGCTTGAACAAGCCGGGGGTTGAGTCCGTTTGCATTCTCAGTTGGCCTTGAAGTTCCTGAAGTTCCATAAATTAGGTTCTGTCCGCTCCGGGGCGGGCTACGGCCCGGGGATGGAACGACGCAGAGGTGCTTCTTTACACTGTAACTCCCCACGCTGGTTTCCGGGGCTGGAAGCCGGACGAACCAATTCGCTTTCCCCAGGTTGTCCAGGTTGTCCAGGTTGTTCAGGTTGTCCAGGTTGTTCAGGCTGTTCAGGTTGTCTTCGCCTTCTGCACGGAACAGCTCAGCTTTCCAGCTCAGCTTCCCAGGAAACGGGCATAGAGTGAGCGAGCCAGCCCGACATCGGTGGTGCCCTGCACCAGAGCCCGGCCGTCGGGGAAGACGGTCAGGGTGTAGATGCTGTAACCAAAGCGCAGAAGCAGTCCATTGGCTTGAGGGTTCCGAACCTCTTCCAGGCGTTCCAGCCGGCTCTTCAGCCTGGCCAGGTCGAGGGGATGTTGATGCTGATGGATCTGCACCGAGTTGCGCCCACACAGGGTGATGTGAGGCCGCTGTTCGCCGGCGAGGGCGCGAAAGTTGCGCTGGTCACATACTTCGCAACCCGGGCGGGGGATGCCGGTGGAGATCTCGGAGCGAGCCATGGTTCCCTGCGCGTTGGGAGCCCACAGGTCAAAGGAGACCAGGGAGCGGCGCATCAGACGCGGCTGATGGGTAAGATACTTCAGGGCCTCGGTCACCTGGATGGAAGCAGCCAGATTCACGGCCGTCGACAAGATTCCGGCGGTATCGCAGGTCTCCAGATTGCCTGAGGGCGCCGAAGGGAAGATGCAGGCCAGGCACGCCGTAGGAGCGGCAGCCTGCTCTACGGGTTGGCTGCGAGCAGCGTCCTCTTCGGCCTCGCCCGGCTGGGCCCGGCCGGCCGGCTTGGGCAGAATGTTCATGCCCGCCGCATAAGCACCGACGGCGGCGGCGTAGATCCAGGGGCGCTCATCCCGGACGCAGAGGTCGTTGATCAGGTAACGAGTCTCAAAGTTGTCGGTGCAGTCCAGCACCAGATCCGCTGCGAGAAGTTGGGGGGCATTCTGGGGGACCAGGTCCGCGATATGCGCCGTCACCTGGATGCTGGAGTTGATGCGGCCCAGATGGCGGCGGCCGGCCTCAGCTTTGGGCAGCGCCGCCTGAGCATCTTCTTCGTCGAAGAGTGTCTGGCGCTGCAGATTGGACGGCTCCACAAAGTCCCGATCGATGAGAGTGAGATGTCCTACGCCGGCTCTGGCGAGCAGGCCGGCAGTGGCGGCTCCCGTGGCCCCGACGCCCACGATCGCCACATGCGCGCGGCCCAGAAGCCGCTGGCCTGCTTCTCCAACTCCTTGGAAGAGGATCTGGCGGGAGTAGCGTTCGCGATCGCCGATGGCGGCATCCGGTTGGGGACGCGCTGTGTCCCCCGCCGTCTTCGATTCCATGGCCGCATCTGCGCCGGGATCCGAACTTGCGTTCGGGGTTACTTCGAGCCGGCCGAGAGCGGAAAAGGACGCGGACATATCTGGAGTATACGGTTGCGAGAGGATCTGCGAGGGGACCTGCGACGGCTCCTGGAAATGCCCCAGCGGCAGCATTCCGAGCCAGATGGCAACGGTAAAATGGAGAGGATACAGGGTTATGGAAGAGGAGAGCCTTCGCCGTTCTGGGGCGCCGGCCGCCTCAAGAAGGAGCATCGCAGAGGATTAAGCGGCGCAATTCGATTTTGAGGGTTGAGAGGAAGGCGGCGTTGGCGCGAAGCGAGTGGTTGAGCGAGCGCGAGAGGAAGCCACGCCCGAGGCGCCTGCTGGAGGTTGGAAGCCTGCGGGAATCTGTACGCATAGCCGACTGCTGGTGGATCCGATGCGCGCTCCTGGCGCTGGCGCTGGCATCAGCAGTGGGAGTGGCCGGCGCTGCGACGGCCCCAAACCACGCCCCTGCTGCGCAAAGCGTGCAGAATGCATTGCCGGCGCTCCACGAAGGCCTCTGGTCCAAGGCCGGAGCCAGGGTGACAGCGGTCAAGTTTCTTGGTGTGACCTTTCCCGCCGGTGATGCGATCTTCGCTCAGCTCCAACAAAAGGCTGGCAGATCGGAA
>JAKART010000376.1 GCA_021819255.1 Acidobacteriota bacterium | reverse complement strand
CCGTTCATGAAACCCCAGTAGGGAGGTGTCCACAGCGCTCCGTAGTAGGGTGGCATCACCCACAGGCCGGGAACCCAGTAGTAGCCATACGGCCCCCAGGCCCAGTAGCCGGGGGTCCAGAGATAATTTGGACCCGGACAGGGGGGCTGGTCGTACACGGGGAGCGGCGGCGGAGGCTGATCGGTCTCGGCCGCAGCCTCCTCGCCCGGCTGCTCCTGCCCGCCGTAGCCCTGCCCGCTGTAGCCCTGACCGCCGTAGCCCTGACCGCCGTAGCCCTGACCGCCGTAGCCCTGCCCGCCGTAGCCTGGTCCGCCGTAGCTTGGGCCGCTGTAGCCTGGTCCGCTGTCACCTGGCTCACCGTAGCCTGGGCCGTTATATCCCTGACCGTTGTACCCTTGGCCGCCGTAACTTTGGCCATCGTAGCCTTGCCCGTTGTAGCCTTGGCTGTTATCGCCTTGCTCGCCGTAGTTTGGGCCGTCGTACCCTTGGCCGTTGTAATCCTGGACGATGGGCGCAGGGGGTTGGCTGGGATAGCTCTCGCTCTCCTGCTGCGGAGTGTAGGAAGAACTAGCGCCCATCACCTGCGTGGGGCCTTGGGCAACGCCTGAGGCTGGGGCCAGGTTGGCTAACGCCGGGTCAGCGCCGTTGTGAACACCGTCGTCGATCTGGTCCGTGGTGGCGTAGTTGTCAGAGTGGCTCTTGCAGCCGGCGAGCCCGAGGGCCAATAGGGCAGCCAGGACGGCACATGCCAGAGGTTCTGCCCAGTGCTTTACCCCGGGAGAAGCGAACGGAGCGGTTCGGCTACCGGGAGGGGATGTCATCGTCTTTCCTTTCTCTCTCTTGCGCGCATCCGACAGTGAAACGATCAGATGCCGGAGGATGGAGGACAGTTGTCCTGGGCGGCACCTCCGCCTGCCTCCGGACCAGATCTGCAAAGAGTGGATGCCGGGCGGCAATCCAGGCGTTCGCCGGCGTGCGGTCAAGGATCGAATGCCGGAGTGACCGCTGCGCGGCGCTAAGGGAAGAAATTCCCCGCAAAGGTGTCCTGTGACCACGCCAAACGTTGCCGGGTGAAGGTAGAATTTTTACCATGCAGCGGCAGTATGCCCCCCCATCGCGCTCCCTTCGGTCCATCCGGTTCTGCACCCGGTTGCGCAAGGTGAAGCGCTTTCTACGGGGACGCCACGACCGCGGACGCTCCTGCTGACTCCGCGCGGGGACATTCCCTGCCAACCATCGCGGCGCTCCCCCGAACCTTTTGAAGACCTTCAACCGCGCGCAAGACTGCGGCGCGGCGCTACGTGACCGGAATCACTCATCGCCCCAAGGAGAAGATACGCCATGCCGAAGACGACCCACCCCAACTCCTTCAACTCCGCCGCCTCGCTGGAGAGCGGCGGAAGGAAGGTGAACTACTTTCAGTTAAGCGCGATCCAGGGCGTGAATCTCGCGCGTTTGCCGTATTCGCTGAAGATTCTGCTGGAGAACCTGCTGCGCTGCGAGGATGGCAAGACCGTAACCGCCGACGATATTCGTTTTCTGGCCCACTGGGATCCTAAAGCGGAGCCCTCGCGCGAGATTGCTTACATGCCGGCCCGCGTGCTGATGCAGGACTTCACCGGCGTGCCCGCGGTGGTGGATCTGGCGGCGATGCGCGACGCCATGAAGGCGCTGGGCGGAGATCCGGAGAAGATCAATCCCCTGCAGCCGGCGGAGCTGGTGATCGACCACAGCGTGCAGGTGGACGAGTATGGCAGCGCCAATGCCTATGACCTGAACGCAGCTCTGGAGTTCACCCGCAATCGCGAGCGTTACGCCTTTCTCAAGTGGGGACAGACAGCCTTCAACAACTTCTCTGCCGTGCCGCCGGGGATGGGCATCTGCCATCAGGTGAATCTGGAGCACCTGGCCCGGGTGTGCTTCACCAAGACCGAGGCTGACGGCTCGGTGACGGCGTATCCCGACACGCTGGTGGGAACCGACTCGCATACCACGATGGTCAATGGCCTGGGCGTGCTGGGCTGGGGCGTGGGCGGCATCGAGGCCGAGGCCGCCATGCTGGGCCAGCCGGTGAGCATGCTGGTGCCCCAGGTGGTTGGCTTCAAGCTGGAGGGCAAGCTGAGGGAGGGCGCCACCGCCACCGACCTGGTGCTGACGGTAACCCAGATGCTGCGCAAGCTCGGCGTGGTCGGGAAGTTCGTCGAGTTCTACGGCCCGGGCGTGAGTGAACTGCCGCTGGCCGACCGCGCCACCATCGCCAACATGGCGCCGGAGTACGGTGCGACCTGCGGCATCTTCCCGGTGGACGCTGAGACGCTGAAGTATCTACGCCTGACCGGCCGCGGCACCGAGCAGGTAGCCCTGGTGGAGGCCTACTACCGCGCTCAGGGTCTGTTCCATACCGCCCAGGCGGCGGAGGCCGAGTACAGCGCGACGCTGCAACTGGATCTGAGCACCGTCGAGCCCAGCGTGGCTGGACCCAAGCGGCCCCAGGACCGGGTGCTGCTCTCCCAGACGCCGGCGAGCTTTGCCTCCAAGCTGCCCGAGCTGCAGGGACCCAATGCGAAGCAGGGCGAGGCAAAGCCGGTGGTGCGCTGGGAAGCAGCCGGCAACGGCCAGCCGGCGAATCCGGCCGGCGTGGTGAGCCACGAGGCCCCGACAAACTCGGTAGAGACGCGGTTTGGAGTCGATCCAGACAAATATCTCAGCGATGGCTCAATCGTGATTGCGGCGATTACAAGCTGCACCAACACCAGCAATCCCTACGTGATGGTGGCCGCCGGCCTGCTGGCCAAGAAGGCCGTGGAAGCCGGCCTGAGCACTCCACCCTGGGTAAAGACCTCGCTGGCTCCGGGCTCACGGGTGGTCACCGACTACTACAAGCGGGCTGGGCTGCTGCCCTATCTGGACGCGCTGCGCTTCAACGTGGTGGGTTATGGATGCACCACCTGCATCGGCAACTCCGGCCCTCTGCCGGCCGATGTGTCCAAGTCCATTGAAGAGCATGGACTGGTCGCGGTGAGCGTGCTGAGCGGCAACCGGAACTTTGAAGGGCGCATCTCGCCGGAGGTCCGCGCGAACTACCTGATGAGCCCTCCGCTGGTGGTGGCCTATGCGCTGGCCGGGCACATCTCCCAGGACTTCGACAAGGATCCGCTGGGCCAGGGCAAGGACGGCAAGCCGGTGTATCTGCGCGATATCTGGCCATCGCAGAAGGAGGTCTCCGATGCCGTGAACGCCTGCATCGACTCGGCGATGTTCCAGAAGACCTATGCGACGGTGAGCGAGGGCGACGCCAACTGGCAGAACCTGAAGTTTCAGCTG
>JAKART010000375.1 GCA_021819255.1 Acidobacteriota bacterium | reverse complement strand
CGCGGAGGTCTTTCCTCCACCCTGAAACCCGGAAAAATCAAATCCCTCGAAGTCGAAGGGGGCGCCCTGCGCACGCCCGGCGGCGCCGCCAAAACCCTGAAATCCTCCGGCGCCCGCACCACTCCGCGCATAAGCTTCGGCTGCGGAAGCATCAATGTTGTCCGAGTAAAAGCCCACCTGATCATAGATCTTCCGCTTCTTCTCGTCGCTGAGCACATCGTTGGCCTCAGAGATTTCCTTGAACCGCTCTTCGGCTTTCTTGTCCCCGGGATTCACGTCCGGGTGATACTTCCGGGCCAGCTTTCGGAACGCTTTGCGGATCTCATCGGCAGACGCCGTCTTTTTCACTCCCAGCGTGCTGTAGTAATCCTTGGTTTTGCTCCCTGCCATCTTGCGCGTCCCTTCTAGACCATTTTCCCTGATGATGGGTGTACGGAAGCGGGCGTTCCGTGGCGTTTTCATTGAGGAAAACGCCCACAGGAGTCGTTCCCCTTGCTTCCACCTTCAGGGAAAATGGTCTATCGCTGCCCCAGCCTCCAGCCCGGATCCTGCAAGCCGATGTTGAGTTCAAGCATCACCGGTTCGCCGCAAACCATGGCCGCTTCCATCCCATCAGCCGTCACGCTGAGCAAATGTTCAGCCGAGATGCGCGCCGGCTTCGGGTTGCCCGTCTTCGATCAGTTCCAGACCGCGCTGGCCTTAATGGCTTCGACATTGAACGTCTGATCCGGCTCGATCCGCTGCATCCTCTCCACGAAAGCCTCCGCCTCCTCGCGGGACGCAAACACGCTGCGCTGATACAACCGCCCGGCGCGCAGCGCATCGCAGCGCCACAGCGTCTCCTGCGCGCGCACCCTGGGATCCCCCAGGTCCCAACGCACCTCCACCGGCCGTGGCTGACCCTCTCCCCAACCCTGTTGCCGATCCTCCGTCATCCCTGCACCTCCATCCTGATGAACACTCTGCTTTCCCCCTGGCGCTTCCGGGTTCCGGGCCTCCAGTCCCGCGGGCCTGCGGGTTTCAGCGTCAACCAATGGCTCCATGAGCCGGCCTGAAGAATGAGGAGGAGCCAGAAGAACCCCTCCTCATCCTCTGCATCAGGCATTGACACCGTGGCTGCTTACTTCTCCGCGTCGACATACTCCGCGTCGATCACGCCTTCGTCCTTCTTGGCCTCTTCCGCGGCTCCCGCCGGGGCTGCTCCCCCATCACCCGGCGCGGCGGCATTGGCCTTGTAGACCGCCTCGGCCAGCTTGTGGCTCGCCGCGGTCAACTTCTCCTTTGCGGCATTCAACTCGGCAGCGCCGGCGTCTCCGCCAAGTACGCCCTTGGCCTCCGCCAGGGCCGACTCCACCTCTCCCTTGTCCGCAGCGGCCACCTTCTCTCCGCTCTCCTTCAGCATCTTTTCGATGTTGTAAACCAGAGAGTCGAGCTGATTCCGCGCTTCGATCTTCTCCTTGGCCTCGCGATCCTCAGCCGCATGCGCCTCGGCATCCTTGGCCATCCGCTCCACTTCTTCCTTGCTCAGGCCCGAAGAGCTGGTGATGGTGATCTTGGCGTCCTTGCCCGTGGCGTTGTCCTTGGCATGCACGTTCAGGATGCCGTTGGCGTCGATGTCAAAGGTCACCTCGATCTGCGGCACGCCGCGCGGAGCCGGCATGATGCCGCCCAGCTTGAACTTGCCCAGCGTCCGGTTCTGCGCCGCCATCGGCCGCTCGCCCTGCATCACATGGACCTCAACCTCGGTCTGGTTATCGGCCGCCGTCGAGAAGGTCTCGGTCTTCTTGGTGGGAATCGTCGTATTGCGCGCGATCATGCTGGTCGCCACCCCGCCCAGGGTCTCAATCGACAGGGTCAGCGGCGTCACATCCAGCAGCAGCAGATCCTTCACGTCGCCGGCCAGCACGCCAGCTTGCACCGCGGCGCCTACCGCCACCACCTCATCCGGATTCACTCCCTTGTGCGGCTCCTTGCCAAACAGCTTCTTTACCAGCTCCTGGATCGCCGGCATGCGCGTCTGGCCGCCCACCAGCACCACCTCCTGGATCTTGCCGGCGTCCACGCCGGCATCCTTCATCGCCTGCTTGCACGGACCCACCGACTTCTCCAGAAGATCGGCCACAAGCTGCTCCAACTTGGCGCGGCTCAGCGTGCGCACCAGGTGCTTGGGTCCGCTGGCGTCCGCCGTCACAAACGGCAGATTGATCTCCGTCTCCTGCGCCGTGGAAAGCTCAATCTTGGCCCTCTCCGCGGCATCCTTCAGGCGCTGTAGCGCCATCTCGTTGCCCTTGGCCGTCAGATCCAGGCCGGTCTCGGTCTTGAACTCCGCGATCAGCCAGTCCACAATCCGCTGATCCAGATTGTCGCCGCCAAGATGGGTGTCGCCGTTGGTCGACTTCACCTCGATGACCCCGTCGCCTACTTCCAGAATGGAGATGTCAAAGGTGCCCCCGCCAAAGTCGTAGACAGCGATGGTCTCGTCCTTCTTCTTGTCCAACCCGTAGGCCAGTGCCGCCGCCGTGGGCTCATTCACGATGCGCTTCACATCCAGCCCGGCGATCTTGCCCGCATCCTTGGTCGCCTGGCGCTGCGCATCGTTGAAGTACGCCGGAACCGTGATCACCGCCTCCGTCACCGGCTGTCCCAGGTAGTCCTCGGCCGCCTTCTTCAGCTTCTGCAGGATCATCGCCGAGACCTCCGGCGCCGTATACTCCTTGCCCTGCGCCACCACCGCCACGTTGTCGCCCTTGGCCACCACCCTGTAGGGCACCATCTTCATCTCATCGCTCACCTCGCCCAGCCGGCGGCCCATGAAGCGCTTGATCGAATAGATGGTGTTCTCCGGATTGGTGATCGCCTGGCGCTTGGCGACCATGCCCACCAGCCGCTCTCCATTCTTGGTAAACGCAACAATGGACGGCGTCGTCCGCCCACCCTCTTCGTTGGGAATCACCTTGGGCTCTCCACCCTCCATCACCGCCACGCAGCTATTCGTGGTTCCCAGATCAATTCCAATAATCTTTCCCATATCCCTGTCCATCCTTGAAGGCGGTCTGCCCAAATCTCGACTAACTCACACTAGCTTCCCATGTGAGTGACTTATTGTCAACTTTTATGATGAAGAATCTCGCTCCGAAGTTGCAGAAACTCCGGCCAGAGCCCCACTCTTCCAAATCCTTCCCCGCGCGCTGCAACTCTGTACCCATCCGGACGGGAGCCGGCGCGGATCGTCCCGAACCGCGGTGCTCAATCGCTTGGCTTGTGCCCCAGCGTCAAAAAGTATCCCAGCAGCAGCAGCGACGACAAAGCACCCATCACCGCCTCG
>JAKART010000374.1 GCA_021819255.1 Acidobacteriota bacterium | reverse complement strand
GCTCTACGGGCTGATGGCCGGCATTCGCGGCTGCTTTCTCAACCGCTTTGATACGGAAGCCGCTCTGAGCCTTGTCGAGCGGTTTCGCGTGACCGCGGTGATTGGCGTTCCGGCTATGTTGGCCCGCCTGGTCAACGCTCATCCAGACCCGGCTCGTCTGGCCAGCGTGCGCCTCTGGCTCTCGGCCAGCGATCATCTGCCCCGGGAGGTGCGGCTGCAACTGCGCCGCTACGGAGCGTTGCTGCGCCTGCCCGGCGGTCTGCGCATTCCTCCCGTGCTTCTGAATGGTTACGGCATGGTTGAACTGGGTGGTCTGGCCATGATGGGCGTCGAACTTTCGTTTGCTCCCGGCAGCGGCGACCTCTGCATCCCCGTACCGCCGTTCCGCATCCGCATCGTCGATCAAGACGGCCGCGTGTTGCCGCCAGGCGCCGCCGGCGAGTGTCAGATTCGCCGCCACGGCATCACGCCGCACTACTGGAAGGACAAGGGCGAGACGCAGGAAGGCATTTTGACCAGCGACGGCTGGCTGCGCACCGGCGACTTGGCTGTGCGCAATCGCCTGGGGCTCATCCGTGTGGTGGGACGCGCCAAGGACGTCATCAAGGCCGGCGGCTACTCGGTGTATGTCAAGGAACTCGAAGAAGCCATCCTGGCCCATCCGGATGTCGCGCGCGCCGTCGCCTTTGGCCTTCCGCATCGCGAAAAAGGCGAGATGCCGGTGGCCGCTGTTGAGCTGCATCCTGGCGCCACTGTCAGCGAAACGGCTCTGCTGGAGTGGTGCCGCGGCCGTCTGGCCGCCTACAAATCGCCACGCCGCATCTGGATTCTCGCTCCCGGCGAACTGCCGCAGAACCACACCGGCAAATTCTTAAGGCGTGAACTCCAGGCGCGGTTCGCCGCAACCCCGGACTGATCTCGCTGCGGCGATCAAACCACTCCGAATCGATCAGGCCGAAGCGGAGAGGGCCGAGCGCGAGACCTCGCTCACAATCGCGCGGATGGAATCGATCACCAGATCCGGTTCGTCCAGATGAATCCAGTGCGCGCTCTCTTCCGCGATCACCTGGCGCACGTTATTGCCTATCCTGGCCAGACACTGCTCGGACAGAGGAGTCGAGCTGCCCGGAGTCAGCACCAGAACCGGGATGTCGCGAATCGGATTCGCGTTGTGCATCTCCGCAACCGTGTCCGGAACCGCCGAGACATATTGCTGCATCCCGACGTAATAGTCGGGCCGGGACCAGTGCGCGGCAATGATAGGCCAGATCTCCCTGGGCATCTTGCCCACCTCATCGGTCAACCGCTTCAACACATGCCTGCCGCCCAGGCCACCCTCCTTGGCAAGGCGGCCGGGTAAGCCGTTCGACCGGTCCATCAGCGAGTTGATCACCAGACGCAACAGGCCAAGACGCGCCACCGGAACCGCGTAGGCGGAGAGTTTCCTGCCCCGGTCGATCATCGATTGCTTGCTGGGATTCAGCGGAGGCCACTCCTCGCATCGCATCGGATCCACCAGCACCAGGCCGGCCACCTCTTCCGGATACTCCATGGCATAACGCTGCACACACAGGCCGCCAAAGGAGTGGCCCACCAGAATGTACGGCGGCTCAATGCGGGCCGATGCCAGCATGGTGTGCAACTCGGCGCAGATGTTTCCCGGGGTGCGCTGGCTGCAGCAGGGGCTGCTCCAGCCCAGACCGCTGCGATCGTAGGCCGCCGTCGCCGTAAATCCGGCAACCTTGTCCTGAATGTGCCGCCAGTTCAGGTTCGTGGCCGTGATGCCGGCCTCAAACAGTACTGCCGGTCCACCCGTTCCCTTCTCCACCACAAAGAGCTTTTGTCCGGGTCCAATCTCCACCCAGCGGCCCACTCCGGTGAACCGCTTTCGATCGCTCCGCTCGCCCAGCCACTGATAGAGAAATCCCGCAGCGGGGATGGCGGCAACAGACAGCAAAATCGCAGCACTCACACTCATGGAAGATCCTCGGAGCGGCTGATCGCGCCAGGTTGAAAGTCGTTGGCATTCAGATGGGCCTTGGCTGTTCCTCGCTTAATGATCCAGACCGTCGAGCCAGCCTGACCGCGCATCTTCGCCTCGATCTGCGTGGCCGACCAGACCCCATTCGATTGACGCAAGCCGTAATAGGTAATCTCCTTCACCGCTCCGCCCTGCCGCAGCTTCTTCTCGGCATGCACCGGGTAGGCGATGTTGTGATCCAGCCAGGTGCGCACCTCGGCGTAGCCCGTCCGATCGGAAGCTCCGGGAACGCTCTTCAACAGATCGCAGCGACGTCCGCCGAATGAGGCTTCTCCCAGCATCGTCTGCTCTGGCCAGAAGTACTGCGCATCCAGCAGATCTTCATAGCTGAAGTTCGTGCCCAGAAAACCATCGCCCCATCTCTCCGGCGGCAGCAGCGTGGGCGCAGCCCCGCGCCGACGGAACACTCGAATGCTGTCCCGTCCGTCGGGACGAGTCTCCAGCAGGATGCGCAGCGGTTCGTCCTTTCCACCCGCCTTGGCTCCCTTGGAAGGCACGGCCTCGATCAGCGTGTGCATGGCTCCGTGAAACCAAAGTCCCTCCGCGGAGATGGCGAAGCGAGTGCGATCTCCGCCCGCATCCACCCTGACGATCTGGCCGCTGGCGCGATAGTCCGAAGACTCCATGCGGTTGCGCACCGTAACCAGATCCGCCGGCGTCTCAGCTACGCAGGCCGCGCCGGCCAGCAGCAACATCACCGCCGTCATCAGAGCGGCCCGCCTCACGATGCGACCCTCCCGTCGTGGACTCGGATGTGACGCGGCGCCGCCTGGGCAATCTCGTCCTCATGCGTCACCACAATCAGCGTCATGCCTCGCGATCTCTGAATTCCCGTGAGAATCTCCATAATATGCGCGGAGTTCTTGCTGTCCAGGTTGCCCGTGGGCTCGTCGGCCAGCAGTATTTCGGGCTCATTGGCCAGCGCGCGGGCGATCGCCACGCGCTGCCGTTCTCCTGCGGAAAGCTTGCTGGGATGCTGATCCATGCGGTGTCCCATGCCCATCTCCCGAAGCAGACTCTCGGCGCGCTTGCGGCGATCTCCGCTGCCGCTCCGCGAGGCCAGCATGGGAGCCTGCACGTTTTCGACAGCCCGCAGGGTGGGCAGCAGGTAAAAGGCCTGGAACACGAAGCCTACATGATCGCAACGATAGGCATCAAGATCGAACGAAGAACCCAGCGGAACGCCACGGAAGAGAATGTTGCCGCTGCTGGGGCTATCCAGCCCTCCCAGAAGATGCAGCAGGGTGGACTTCCCGCTGCCGCTATGGCCGCTGATGGCCACGAACTCAC
>JAKART010000373.1 GCA_021819255.1 Acidobacteriota bacterium | reverse complement strand
ACACTGCCCTCCGCGACCTCGAAGACCTTATCCGCAAGCAGGTGCTGGTGAAGGATGCTGCCGGGGGACGGAGTACGTCGTACTCGCTTGCCAGTCACGAGAAAGGGAGATTCCGCCAGCGAGATTCATAAGCCGCGGGAACGGCGACTTGGTGATGGAGGAACTCGCTACTGCGAGCGAGGTCTCACTTGCCGTCGCCTTTTTCAACCCGAGCGATGGGATGCTGGACGCACTCGCGAAACTTCCGAAGACGAAGGCCATCGTCTCCGAGGAGTTCACAATTACTGGAGCTCGCTTCATAAACACCTGTGCAGAGTAAGTCAGAGGCAAGCGAGATGGAAGAAGGCTCGGTAGGTGGAGAGGAGATGCGTATGTCGGGCCGGCAGTCTGCGGAACTGGCTGAGCCATGCGTTGGCGCGTTCGACGATCCAGCGACGCTTGTATCGTCTCAGCTTGCGTCCATTTTCGTGCTTTCGCAGCTTGCTGTTTTGCCGATAGGGCACGATCCGTTCGATGCCGCGTTTGCTCAACCGCTCGCGGAGTGGGTCGGAGCCGTAGGCACGGTCGGCGGCCACGCGCTTCGGCCTCTGCCTCGGACGACCCTTGGGGCGGGGGACTTTGACCTCGGCGAGCGTGGCCTCCGCAAGCTTAGATGTGGAGGCTCAAGAGGTTGTTCCGACTCAGACCTGATCGGCTGACTGGCGGGTATCCGCGACGATGAGAGTATGGCTAGAACCTACGGGGATGATGATCGCCGCAATTTTGGAACGACTTACGAGCAGGGCTACGGTACGTTGGAAGAATTGGGCGCCCCGGCCCCGGGCGCTGAGCTACGCACCGACGGAATTGGGCGCCTCCCATCTCGGCTTTTCGAGATGTGGGATTCGAGGAACTCCCTCCCCGGGCTGGCCGCTGGCCACGCCTTCCGGATGGAAGGCACGCCGTCGTCGCTTTCTGACCTTCCGCCTTGCGGGAACGATGAGGCGCCGGGAGGGCCGGCCGAGGCTGTGCGGGAGGTCTCGAACTACGTCGCAGCCATGAATCACGGCCTGGAGCGGATGCGCTCCGGCTTTCCCCTGAGCCTGCGATTGGTTCGGGAGATTCACAAGATCCTGCTCTCCAAGGGACGCGAACGGGGCAAGCAGCCAGGCGAGTTTCGCCGCGCTCAGAACTGGATCGGCGGCAGCCGCCCCGGCGATGCCGTCCTTGTGCCCCCGCTGCGTGGAAAGTTGAAGAAGCGCCGGAATCAATTTGAGCTTTTCTCGCACGATGAGCCAACCGGGCTGCCGTTGCTGACTCGCGCCGGCCTTGCGCATGTGCAGCTTCGGACCATCCACTCCTGCCCGGACGGCAACGGCAGGCTGGGAAGGCTTCTCATCAACTCCCTGCTCTGTGCCCACGGCGCGCTGAGAGAGCCTATTCTCTACCTCCGTCTCTCCTTCAAGACGAACCGCGCCAGGGGCGCAACACGCGAGCGGGGGTCGGCACGATTCCCAATCTTGTTCCCGATCCGGTACGGCACATTGCGCATGATAAAAATAATTCTTATTAGGTAATATCAGGTAAAACTATGCACGCACAATCAATGCATGGCAGACATCGGTTCGGAGATCAGGAAGCGCAGAGAGCGTCTGGGATGGACGGTGACGAAGCTGGCCACGCTGGCGGGGATCTCGGGGCCCTTTCTCTCCCGGGTGGAGCGGGGCGCCTACTACAGCCGCGAGACCCTGCTGAAGATCGCCGGGGCGCTGGGAGTCTCCGTCGATGTTTTGTATGCATCCGGCAGCCGGAGTAACGTCGAGGAAGTTCCTCTGGGATGGCGAAGGATACCGGTGCTCGACTACGAACAGATCGGCCGATGGACCGCCTCCGCAGACCGCCCAAAAGATGAGGAGCTACGGGAGAGCATTGTGACTGATCTAGAGCATCCGCCGAGCACATTTGCGATGCGTATCAAGGGCGATTCGATGGAGCCCAGGTTCCAGCCTGGAGATATGGTGGTGATCGACCCCACCCTTCAACCCTCGCCAGGGGACTTTGTGGTGGCTACGGAACCGAGCGGAGAGGCGAGCTTCCGCCAGTATCGCAGCGCCGGCATCAATGAGAACGGCATCGACGTCTTCGAACTGGTCCCCCTCAATGCGCTGCACGCTCCGTTGCGCTCCGACCGGGTGGCGCTGCGCATCGCCGGAGTGATGGTGGAACACCGGCAGTACCGCAGACGCTAGACCATTTTCCCTGAAGGTGTAAGCGAGGGGAACGACTCCTGTGGGCGTTTTCCTCAATGAAAACGCCACGGAACGCCCGCTTCCGTACACCCATCATCAGGGAAAATGGTCTAAAGGCACTTTCCGCGCAGATGGAAAGGGCGCCTGGACCTGGATGGGCGCTTTGCCCCGAGGAAAACGCCATTGCAAGCCCTGTTCGGGGCGCCCGGCAACCGGGGAGCGGCTTGTCCACCCCAGGCGCAGAGCAGAAGTGAGCCAAAGGCAAGCCGGACGCAGGCTGGGCTTGAGCCCGGTTGCGGTCCAGCCCCGGCTCCGGAAGAGTCGCCCGGCAAGATGTTCTCCTGAAGCCCCGGCGGCCGGCGCAGAACCCTCCTGCCACTTCCCTCTGCCGCCGCCGGCCGCGCCTGGCCAGGGCTTCCGGCCTTATCCCCCGGCCGGCGCCCACTGCAACCGACCCGCGGCGATCTCCAGATCCTCCCGCGGGTGAAGAGACCTCCTGTGTGTTCGGGGCTATGTGACCAAAGGCGTACGCCGCTTTCCTCAAGTGCACTCCCTTTTATTGCTTGTTGAGTTAAATTTGCCCTGCGCATACTCGTGCGCTTGACAAATTGTCTAATACGTACGATTATGCAATTGCATATCAAGTTTAGGAGCGTGCCGTGAGTGAAGAACTGAGGCGGTCCCTTTGGTGGCTGCTGGCTTTGTCGGCGGCGCTGCTGGCGGCGGTGGTGGCATGACGAGCGCCTGGTGCAGCGGCCAGGAGCCGGGCGGCTACGGGCTGGGCGGCCCCAAGGCGCGTCGCCCGTCCAGCGGGCGCGGCGGCTCGCGCGGAGAGGCTGGCGCTGGCTTTGGCGCGGGCTTTGGCGCAGGCTCTGGCGCGGGTTTGCGCAACGCCGACCTGCGCAGCACCAGCCAGGGCGGCTGGTGTTACGTTGAGCATGAGTTCTTCCGGGTGTTTCTGCCCCTGATCGGCCCGGAGGGCGGGATGGTCTACGTGGCCATGACCCGGCTGGCGCCGCTGGCGGCGGCGCGGGCCGAGCTGCCGGTGACCGTGGAGGCGCTGGAGCGGGAGAGCTGCGTCTCCCGCTCCACGGCCCACCGCAAGCTGC
>JAKART010000372.1 GCA_021819255.1 Acidobacteriota bacterium | reverse complement strand
GCCGGTGTTGCAGCGCAGACGCTTGACGGTGGCGCGGTCCCCTGGCTCGCGGCGCTCAGGCAGGCTGGGCTGAACGAGCCGGACCTGGTCAACGTTCCAGTTGGTCAGGGGGCAGCAACGGCTGCAGCTCAGTATAAGGCGGCCCGCGCCCTCGTGTTTCTGGAGCCGGCCGACGAAGAGACACTCAACATGCTGCGGGACAAGGGATGGCAGGCCCTGGACTTCTCTGATCCAGACCGCTTGCCGGAACTTTTCGCCGCCCACGCGGACGTCTTTGGAGCTAAAGGTTAATACCAATGAGCACTGCTACGCAGAATTTTCTCCCCGGGAATCTTGTTCGCGCCCGCGGCCGTGAGTGGGTGGTCCAGAGCGACTCCCGTCGGGACTGGCTGCGGCTGCGGCCACTCCACGGGGCTGATGACGAAACGATTGCGCTGATCCCCGGGCTTGAGTTGCAGCCAGTGGAATCGGCGACCTTCTCCTGGCCTGATCCGGAAGCCGCCGGCAACCATGCTGCGGCCCTGCTGCTGCGCGACGCCCTTCGGCTGTCGCTCAGAGCTGGAGGCGGCCCGTTCCGCTCGTTCGGCAACATTGCCGTGGAACCGCGCGGCTACCAGCTTGTACCGCTGCTGATGGCGTTGCGCTTGTCCACAGTACGGCTGCTGATCGCCGACGACGTCGGCGTAGGCAAAAGCATTGAGGCCGGCTTGATTGCTCGCGAGCTGATGGATCGTGGTGAGATTGCCCGCTTGGCCGTGCTTTGTCCGCCGCACCTTGTGGAGCAGTGGATAGCGGAACTCGAGACCCACTTCAACCTGCAGGCCGTAGCCTTAACGGCGGCTTCTGCTGCTCGAATTGAACGTGATCTTCCCCATGGCGTCGGCTTGTTTGACCAGCACCCGGTCACCGTGGTCAGTCTCGACTACATCAAGAGCGAACGCCACCGGGAGCACTTTCTCGCGACTGCGCCGGAGTGTGTCATCGTGGATGAGGCCCACACCTGCGCCAGCAGCGGAGCCGGAAGGCAGTTGCGCTTTCAGCTTCTGCAGCGGCTGGTTCAGGACGAGAATCGTCATCTGATTCTGCTGACGGCTACACCGCACTCGGGCGACGAAGCAGCCTTTTACAACCTTCTATCCCTGCTCGATCCCCGTTTTGCCGCGCTGCAAGGCCACATGAGTGCAAACCATCCCCTCCGCCAGGATCTTGCGCGGCACTTCGTTCAGCGCCGCCGCAAGGACATCGTGGAATGGCAGGCGGAGACCGGCGACGGCCGGGGCTTCCCCAGGCGCATGAAGTCCGAGGTCACCTACCAGCTCAGTGGCGACTGGGGCATTTTCTTCGATGAGGTGCAGGCCTATTGCCGCGAACTGGCCGAAGGGATTGAAGCGCAGGGGCAAAGCAGCTCCCGTCTCATCTGGTACGCTACGCTTGCCTTGCTGCGCTGTGTGGCTTCGTCACCTGCCGCAGCGGTCAAGGCGCTGACCACGCGACTGGATGGCAAGTTCCTCGACGAAGACACCCTGAGCGATGAACGCTTGCACGATGGAGAGGCTGACGATCTCTCCGCCAGCGATCAGGAGCCACCGGCTCAGTTGCAGGAGGTTGAGCGTCTGCAGTCTCTGATTGCCGATGCCAGACGGCTCTCGGGCAAGACCGGTGACCCCAAGCTGACCGCATTGATCCAGCACATAGCCCAGTTGCTGCGCGATGGCTACCGGCCGGTCGTGTTCTGCCGCTATGTTGCCACAGCTCATTATGTGGCCGACCAGCTCCAAATGGCCTTCCCCAAGGGAGCGGTTCGGAGCATCACCGGCGAACTGACCCCCGAGGAGCGCCTGGAGCGCGTCGAGGAGATGGAAGAGTCCGAGCAGCGCATTCTTGTCGCCACGGACTGCCTCTCCGAAGGCATCAACCTTCAGCACCTGTTCACGGCGGTGGTGCACTATGACCTGGCCTGGAACCCTACCCGCCATGAACAGCGCGAAGGCCGCGTGGACCGATTCGGCCAGAAGGCCTCCGAGGTCCGCTGCACCATGCTCTACGGGCAAGACAACCCTGTGGACGGCTTCGTGCTCAACATCATCCTCAAGAAGGGTGAGGCGATCCAGAAGGAGCTTGGCGTTCTGGTGCCCATGCCGGAAGACGAAGCCCGCATCAATCAGGCGCTGCTCAAGGCGGCGCTGATGCGTCGAGAAGCCCGCCACCGGGCTGTTCCGCAGCAGGCAACCTTCGACTTTGGCGAGCCCGAACTTGTGCTGGCGCCCTTGCAGGCACAGTGGCGCGACGCGCTGGAGAGAGCCAAAGCCAACCGCACCGTCTTCGCCCAGCGCCGCATCAGGCCGGACGAGGTCTTGCCCGAATGGCATAAACAGCAGCAGGCCCTGGGCAGCCAGCAAGACGTGCAGCGCTTTCTTGAAAGCGCCTGCGTTCGCCTCGGCGCTCCGCTGGAAGATACGCGCAAACCGCTTCAGCGGCGCTTCCTGCCCCAGCATCTTCCGGAGAGCCTGCGCCTGCGCCTGGCGGATGAGGGGATCTCTGGGCCCACTCTCATCGATTTTGAGGAGTTGCATCGGAGTCATCCTTTGGTTGGGCTCCTGGCGCAACATCTCTTGGAGGATGCGCTAGCTGGAGACGCCCCGCTGGCGGCTCGTTGCGCTGCTACGTTGACCAAAGACGTTGAGGTTGTCACGACCATCTACCTGTTGCGTCTTCGACATCAGCTCAGCTACGTGCGCCGTCGCGAGCCCTTCCAGATGATGGCCGAAGAGACTGTCGCTCTCGCCGTTAAGGGGCGCACCCAGCCCGAGTGGATCGTCGATGACGGCGTCGCCCGGTTGCTTGACTGCACGCCGAGCGGGAACCTGCAGCCGCAGGCCGTGCAGCGGGAGCTCAACGCTGCGCTTGAATTCCTTCATCTCCACCCGCAGCCATTGCAGGCTCTGGCCCAGCAACGCGCCCAGACCCTGCTTGCCGATCACCAGCGTATCCGTGAAGCGGCTCGTGACGTCGGCCAGTATCAGGTCACGCCATGCTTGCCGGTGGACGTTGTTGGCGTCTACGTTCTGCTACCCGATTCGCTTTGAGTTCTGCAAGGACATCTTTCATGAAACGCATTCGCAAGCCCCAGTCCGTACTCAACTTGCCAACGCTCACTCTGGAGGGTGGCCTCTTCCTGCCCGACCAACTGGAAAAGGCTGCCCAGGGCCGAGCTGAAGGACAGTCCGAGGCTGATTACGGAACGCCCAAGGGCATCAAACTCAAAGACGAATACAGCCGCGCGTTCCAGATCGCCTATGCCCAGTGGCAGCATTTTGCTGCCCAGATGGAACAGATCGG
>JAKART010000371.1 GCA_021819255.1 Acidobacteriota bacterium | reverse complement strand
CCAGGGCCAGATGCTCCTCGATGGCGATCTCCAGGTTCCGATCCACGAAGGGTTTCAAAACCACCCCGCGTGGCCCGATACGAGTGACGATCTCCAACTCCTTGACTTCGGCTGAGCAGGAGAGCAGGATGATCGGGACATCCGGGAGAGAAGCGCGCACATGGGAGAGGATGGGAAGCGACTGCTCGATGTTCTCCCAGGCCAGCAGGACAAGATGCGGCTCCGGGCCGGTGGCGCAGTGCTGCAGCAGAGAACTCTCGTCAGAGAAGAGACTTAGACAGTATTGGCTGCCGAGAACCTCGCGCAGGTACTCCAGAACGGCAAGATTGGAATCCAGGGCGAACAGCCGAGGCTTGGGCGCCTGAGCAAGCTTGGGACCCCCAAATAGCATCGTGTTCGACATTGCAGGACTCCTCATACCTGTAGCTGACTCTCCACCGAGGTTTGCTGAGCATCGATGGTCGCGTTCGGTGCGCATATCTGCGGAACCCGAACCCGGAAGACATGGGCTCCATCGCCGTCAAGGTGGGTTCAGTCTAGTCGAACCCAAGGAGAAAAGGAAGAACTTTGCAGTCAAAAAGAGAAAAAAATTCCACACATGTTGCATTAATTACATAGTAAACAAAGGCCCTTCCGTCACTTTATCGAGAGCAATCCACAGGATTGTGCATGAGCCGGAAGGAGATTGGAGCCGAGATTCCAACAGGTCATGTATGGCCTTCAACGTGCAGTAGGCACCGGCAGGTTTGTAAATCAAGATCGCCGGCAGGACATCCCTTTGGACCACTTCGTAAACTCGGCTGCATTTCTGGATCTTCCGCCATTGGACGTCGTCTTTGGGCGCACCCCATCCATGCAGGCTGTCCGCCAGAAGATCGAGCGGGTGGCGAGCACCGATGTGCCGGTGTTGCTGCAAGGAGAGACTGGGACTGGGAAGGAGATCTGCGCCCGGCTGGTGCATGCCCTTTCTCGCCGCTCCAAGGATTCGCTGGTCAAGGTGAGCTGCCCTTCGATACCGCAGACGCTGCTCGAGACGGAGCTCTTCGGTTACGAGAAGGGAGCCTTTACCGGCGCGCACACCACCAAGCGGGGCCGGGTGGAGCAGGCTCACCTGGGAACGCTCTTTTTGGATGAGGTTGGCAGTCTGGATCTGATGGTGCAATCCAAACTGCTGCAAGTCTTGCAGGACGGAACCTTTGTGCGGGTGGGCGGCCACTCCACGCTGGCCATTGAGACCCGTCTGGTCTCTGCAGCGAACCAGGATCTCCGCAATCAGGTGGAGGATGGATCTTTCCGTCTGGACTTCCTGTACCGGATTAACGCGGTCACCATCAATCTGCCTCCCCTGCGGGCGCGCAAGGAGGATGTTCCTCGGCTGGTGGATTACTTCCTGGAACAGCATGCGCGCACCTTCAACCTCTCGCCGAGACCTCTGTCGCGCAACGCGCTCGAGCTGATGCAGCGTTACGATTGGCCGGGAAATATCCGCCAACTGGAAAATATTGTCCGCAGCTATGTACTGATTGGCAACGAAGACATTCTGGCCGACGAACTGATGCCGCAGCAGAGTGTCAACGACAAGATCATGGCGGACATCGATCTGAGCGAACCTGTCTCCTTGCGACATATCACCAAGAAGGCGACGCTGGATCTGGAGCGCCACATCATTCTGAAGGCGCTGCAGGCCAACAGTTGGAACCGTCAGAAGACTGCGAAGTGGCTGCACATCAGTTACCGCTCTTTGTTGTACAAGTTGAGTGAAGAGAGCTCCCCCGTTCTCATGATGCCTTCCGCCCAGAAACACGGACCGGCCAAGGCAACGGCGGATGATCCGTTGCGCCGCCGGTTGAGCGTCCCCACGCATCGCTGAGCGTGGAAAGACGGCGAGGGTGCTGGAAAGAAACTTGAGGATGGGCGGCAGGGCATGCACGAGGATCCCCGATGAGAATGAAATTTCGACTCCCGCTCTTCATTCTGCTGATGATTGCCAGTGCTGGGATCGGTACCATGGGAATGCGTGCGTCCACCGACTGCCAGAACTTGTTTCTGGCCTACAAGCATCAGCTTGCCAAGCGCCTGCATCATCGGGTGAGCGCAGCCACGCTGGCGCGTTGGGCGGCCTGGAACAAGGCTCATCCGCATTACCACCCCACCAAGAAAGAGGCGCTGGACAAGATCGATTTTGTCTGTGGTGTTCCAACCGACCCAGCCGGGATGGATCAACCCGTTCCGCCGGTCTCGCTGCCTTCCTTGCTCACCTCCATGACCAATACCTTTACCGCGCCCAGCCTGCCGAGCGTGACAGTGGCCAATCTGGCGCCGCCGGACGCCCCGATCGCTCCCCCCACGGGAGATCCGGTATATCCACCGATGGCGGCCCCCGGCCCTCCGGGCAGCTATAGCCCGTCGCTGTCGGCGACCCCTGAGCCGTCAAGCCTGATCTTCGTGGCAACCGGGGTAGGAGCGATGTCTGGACTGGCGCTTTACCGGCGGCGGCCAAGGATGATTTCGCAGCCTCCTGCGAACCTTTCCTGAGAGGCGCGCAAGGGCTGCTGCCGAAGGGATGAAGGCGACTTCCTGGATCTCTGCCGACCGTCTGATCTCCAAACCCTTGGAGACCTGCTCCAAGCCGCACCCCCACTCTTTTCTCTCTCGCTGACCTTGGGTGGAGCTTGCAAGATTGCCGGAGATCGATTTGGCGGTGCGATCGTATTCCTGTCCGAAGAAGACGCCTAGACCATTTTCCCTGATGATGGGTGTACGGAAGCGGGCGTTCAGTGGCGTTTTCATTGAGGAAAACGCCCACAGGAGTCGTTCCCCTTGCTTACACCTTCAGGGAAAATGGTCTATCGAAGCGAAGGTGTCGCCTTACGCCAGCCCTGAAGATGTCATCGGCTGAGACATGCTTGGGTTCCGCACCGGATCCATCCATCCTTGATCTTTTTGAGGCGCGGCGAGAGCAGGCGAACCGGGCCAGGACATCCGCGCTGAAGATGATCTATCGTTGCAACGAACTCAATGGCAGCAGGAGCCCCGCAGTTGGACCGGGGGGCACTTGACCGAGCCGTAGGAGCAGAAGACGCAGCAGTCTCCAGGAAGCGGCCGCAGCACAGCGTGGCAGTTTGCGCACCCATGGAAGAATCGGCAGGAGTCGGTCGGCATCTCCTCCAGCGTGGCGTGGCCGCATTGTGGACAGGTCAGGGTGGATTGAAGGATGACTTGAGTGTCGTTCATCGTTGAGTCCGCTCTCGATCACAACTCGGTTCTACGCCGCATTTGCCCTGCCGAGGCTTTCCGATGGGCTGGAAGCGATGGCGTTGAGCCATGCATGGCCAGAAG
>JAKART010000012.1 GCA_021819255.1 Acidobacteriota bacterium | reverse complement strand
AGGCCTACCTGGCGGAGACCTTAAGCTGGATGACCGAGGAGTGGGAAGGCGGGCAGAGGAAGGCTCCTCCGGCCAGGGAGACGGAGAGCCAGACCGCCGGCATTGCATGAGATTCATCCATCCCGGACCGCGCTGCGGGTCGCCCTGCGCCGGGCTGCCCACCAGGTGCAGGATGCCCGGCCACTGGTCTTCGAGGATCCACTGGCGGTCCGGATCCTGAGCGGCGAGCAGCAGCAGGAGCTGCTGCGCACTCCGGATGGTCGAAGGCGGCCCTTCTCCGCCGCGTTGCGCGCCTGGATGGTGGTGCGGGCCCGGCTGGCCGAAGATACCTTGCAGGCCGGCGTCCGGGAGAGGAATGCCCGCCAGTATCTGGTGCTGGGCGCTGGACTGGATACCTTTGCCTGCCGCAATCCGTATCCCGCTGTGCGCGTCTTTGAGGTAGACCACCCCGCGACCCAAGCCTGGAAGTTGCAGATGCTGGAGGCGGCCGGTGTGGCTCCGCTGCCCAGCGCACGGTTCGTAGCGGTGGACTTTGAGCGGGACAGCTTGCGCGAGCGGCTGCGGAGGGCGGGCTTTGACGAGCAGGCCGTGACCGTGACCGCTTGGCTTGGGGTGACGCCCTACCTGAGCCGCAGCGCTTTCCATGCCACGCTGCGGGTCCTCTCCGGCTTCGCTGCCGGCAGCCGGATGGCCTTCGATTACGCTCAGCCCCGCGCGGCGTTGCCCGGCGCGGAGCAACAGATGCAAGACTCGTTGGGAGCGCGCGTAGCCGCTGCGGGAGAGCCGTTCCAGCTTTTCTTTACCCCCTTCGAACTTGCCCGGGAGCTGGAGAGCTACCGCCTGGCGGTTGGGGAGGACCTGGATGCGGCGGCGCTGAACGCGCGCTATCTCGCCGGCCGCGGCGATGCCCTGGAGCTGAAGGGCAGAGCGGCGCGAATCTGCGTGGCGGTCACGCTGGGCCGCGCCGATGTGGACATGAGGACAGAAGGCCCGAAGAGCGCTGCTCCCGAAGAGCGCTGCTAAGGAGACGAACACGGCGCAGGCGGGAGACGGATTGCGAGCATGACCTACGAAGACGCACTGGAACATCTGAAGGCTCTGGGACCGGAGCTGCGGACGGGAGGTTCAACGGCCACTGGCGGAGGGGGTCTGGGTCAGCGCCGCAAGTTCACGCTGGATCACATCCGCGCCCTGCTGCGCGCCTTGGGCGAGCCCCAGAAGAGCTTCCCGTCGGTGCTCATCGCAGGCACCAACGGCAAGGGCTCGACGGCCTCGACGCTGGCCTCCATGCTCCATGCGGCCGGGCTCAAGACCGGGCTCTACACCTCTCCGCATCTGTTGCGGGTGAATGAGCGGATCCGGGTCTCGCGCGCTCCAGGCCGAGATGTGCAGCCATGTCACGATGCGCCGCCCTCGAGTGGGAACGACGCCGTTACAGAGGAGACCACCCGGCTGGCGCAGATTCCCGACGCCGACTTTGGCCGGCTCTACGAGAAGGTCGACGCGGCGGCGGTGGGCCTGATCGCCGCCGGGGAGCTGCCCCACTCTCCCAGTTACTTTGAGCTGATGACGGCCATGGCCTTCACCTGGTTTGCTGAGCAGGGCATCGAGCTGGCCGTCCTGGAGGTTGGGCTGGGCGGCCGGCTGGATGCCACCAACAGCGTGGAGCCCATCGTCAGCGTGATCACCGACATCGGCATCGATCACACCGAGTACCTGGGCAACACCATCGGCCTGATTGCAGGTGAGAAGGCCGGAATCCTGCGGCCCCACGGCGTTCTGGTGACTCTGGCGCAGCATCCGGAGGCCAATGCGGCCATCGGCGAGGCCGCCGTGCGGCTGGAGGTTCGTGGCGTGGATGCGGCGCGGTGTCTTCCACCAGCTCGGCTGCAGACGAACGTTGTGGATTCCGATTTCGCCGTCCGGCAGACACGGGCTGGCGGGTCAAGTCCTCTGCCGGGGAGCGGCTCGCCGCTGGGACGCAACCGCTACGAGCTGAGTTTGGAGGGGGAGATTCTGCACGTCGACTCGCCTCTCTGCGGGCAGCATCAGCAGCGGAACCTCGCCCTGGCGATCGCCACAGCCCTTGAGTTGCGCAGCAATCACCGGCTGCTGGATGGCCGGCCCGTGGCCATCTCCAACGCGGCCATCGAAGCGGGTTTGCGCCAGACGCAGTGGCCGGGACGGTTGGAGTGGCGCAGCGGCGGAGCGGGGCGCGCTGCGCTGCTTCTGGATGTGGCGCACAATCCGGCTGGAGCCTGGACCCTGCGAGCGGCTCTGGCCCATCTGCCGGAAGCACAGCCGCGCACGCTGGTCTTCGGCTGCCTGGCGGACAAGCCAGTGGAGGAGATAGAGCAGGTGCTGCTGCCGCTGTTCGATTCCGCTTCGAGCGATCCGGCGCGGCGCGGCGATCACGTCATCCTGGCCCCCATCGAGCATCCCCGCGCCGCGCCGCTGGCGGGGCTTGCCGCCGCCGCCGCGCGGCTGAGCGTTCCCTTCCACGCGGCCGGCAGCGTGAGAGAGGCGCTGGAGCATGCCTGGAAGGTGACCCCGGAGCAGGGCGTCATCGTGGTGACCGGCTCCGTCTTCCTGGTGGCAGAGGTCCGCAGCCTGGCGTTGGGCCGGAGCGAGCCGGAAGAGTGAACCGGGATAGCGAACCAGCAGAGGCCCCGGGTCAAGGCTGCGGGAGCGGGCTTGCGCCCGGCCGCGATAGCATGAGGAGGAGATGCCTGCAGCCGACCAGAGCTTGAAAAACGAAGTGGCGGCCCAGCCCGCTGCAGAACCTGAACCACCCCCGCTGCCAGTCTCCTGGCGGCGGCGCTGGGTCAACAACCTGCTGATCATCCCCCTGTTTGCGCTGGCCACAGCCTTCTTTGGGTCCATCTCGCTGATCTGTGGCCTGTGGGACAAGAGTGGCCGCCAGCAGCATGCCATCGCCCGCATCTGGGCAGGTTGTCTGCTGCGGATAGGCTTCTCGCCGGTAACGGTCGAGCACGCTGAACGCTGCCCCGCGGGAGCTGCCGTCTACGCCTGCAATCATCTGAGCTACTACGACACGCCGGTGCTGTTTGCCAAGCTGCCGTTTCAGTTCCGGATCCTGGCCAAGGCCGGGCTGTGGAAGGTTCCCTTCATCGGCTGGTACCTGAACCGCTCCGGGCAGGTGCCGATCGACCAGAGTTCGGCGCGAGCGGGGGTGGTGAGTCTGGCGCGGGGGGCGCGCGCGCTGGAGGCCGGCATGCCCCTGGTGATCTTTCCCGAGGGCGGCCGCGCCGCCAAAGGGGAGCTGCAACCGATGGCCGCCGGAGCCGCCTGGATGGCCATCAAGGCGCAGGCGCCGTTGGTGCCGCTCACCCTGGTGGGCACCTATGAGATGTTGCCGATTCACTGCTATGCATTGAAGCCGCGGCCGCTGAAGCTGATCGTAGGCGAGCCGATCTCGACCGAGGGCATGAACACGCGCCAGGCCGAAGAGCTCACCGCGCGGCTGCACGCGGTGATCCACCAGACCTACGTAGCCGAACAGGGCTGAGAGGAGACGGACTCCGATGATTGCGCATCTTCGTGGACAGATTCTGAGCAGGACGCCGAACGCGGTGGTGATCGAGTGCGGCGGGGTGGGCTACGAGCTGGCAATCTCGGTGACCACCTACACCGGGCTCGGCGAGCCCGGCGCTCAGGCCAGCCTGCACGTGCACACCCACGTCCGGGAGGACGCGCTGCTGCTCTTCGGCTTTGCGGAGCTCACGGAGAAGAGGCTCTTTGAGAAGCTGCTGGCGGTCTCCGGCATCGGGCCGAAGCTGGCGATTACAGTGTTGAGCGGCATCTCCGCCGAGCGGCTGGCGGGCGCTATCCGCGGTGGCGATCACGCCACGCTGACGCGGATCCCCGGCATCGGCAAGAAGACGGCCGAGCGCGTGGTGCTGGAGCTGAAGGACAAGCTGGACGATGTAGCGGCCTTTGCGGCGGGGGGAGCGGCTGCCGCGCCGCCGCTGGGCGTGCTGGAAGAGGATGTGCTGAGCGCTCTGATCAACCTCGGCTATCCGCGCCCGGTGGCGCAGAAGGCGGTGCAGGCCGCAGCCAAAGATACCTCGGTGGCGGGCGACTTCGAGCGGCTCTTCCGTGCCGCGATGTCCGCCGTGCGCTGAAGAGCAGGCTATGCCGCCCGGTGTTTCGTAAGCGTACCCTCAGCTTGAGGGGGTGCAAATCTGAAGAAGCAGATAGAGCCCGCCCCGGCCTCTGCCAGAACGCCACACTCCCCAACGCCGTGCGGCAGGTGGCGGAACAGGAGCGCGATGTGCGCTATTTCGCTTAGTCGCGGTAGTCGAAATGCTGCGGAGTTCCATCCCAGTACGAATACAAGCGTCCACCGCCCCAATAGTCGAGAGGCCCATTCTCGCGTTTGCGCTTGAAAGCAGTGAAGCGCAGGCCTGAACCCTTGTGAGTGTTTGGCACTACAGTGCCCGTCTGTCCATCGCCGCTCGCTTCTTCGGATGGGAGCGATTCCAAGATGACTTCATGGGGAAAGTCAGCGACAATCTTCGCGAAATAGTTGATGGCCATATCGTGGCCGCCCCTGGCCACAACGATGCTTCCAGTTAAGCCTTTACGATGTTCCGCCGTGATTACAGGTGGGCTAAGCGTCGCGCCGCTGCTGAAATAACCGTCCAGTTCTTTCGCAATTTCCGCACACCAACCTCCGATGCACTGTGAGTCCACTAGGTCTAAAGTCGGTAGCCCTACGCGGGAAGCAACGCTAAGAGCAAACTTCTTCGCAGCGGGTTGAAACCTTGATGTGGTCGCCAGAATTCCCTTACTGGCCTTGGCTACAACCGTATGTCCATACAGCGCGGCGACTGCTTCAAGTTGGATTGGGCGGGTCGCCGCGTATTTCTTGGCTTGTACGATGGTGACCATCTGCGGTATGGATGCGCTCTGATAGAGACGAACGTCTATACCGCCGTCATTGGAGCCAGGTCCCAGTTCTGTGCGGAACCCTTGGTTCCTGAATACCGCATCCAGAAATTCCTCATACTGTCGCCACTCCAAGCGTGCCAAGTGGTCCGGGTAGCCGGCGAAATGTTCGAATACTTCCGAATGGATATCGAAGAGTCGCCCTTTTGCAAGATGCTGTATCCACTGCCAACGGTGAAGTGCTAGATAGGCATCCGCACGCTGTTCGTCCGAGGGCATGATATTTAGCGTGTAGCAATTCTGCAGTTCACCCCAAAAGCCGTGCTCTTGCAGCAGAGCGTCGAACTCCTTGTAGAGCCCGGCGCACTCATCGTAGGTGCAGTTAAACACGTGGTAGAGAGGTCCTGCAAAAAGCAACAGGAGGACGATATGACGTTCCGGTGCCTCGTCTCTATAAATGAACGGTGTCTGGAAATTAGCATCATGCCAGAGTTCATGGTTCTCGGCCCAAGCTATTATGGCGGCTTTGAGGTCTTCGAGTTCCGCGACGCACTTGGCCTCATTGACGGTGGTCGATCCTAGCTTTACGGCGGTATCGGTCTTGGACGTTGGCATCGTTTGCGAACCTGCGTCTGAAGGTGAGGCTGAAACGCATTGCAGAATCAGCCGTTCAATACTTGTGGCGACTCGTCTGACGGTTCTTAACCCCTAAACCGATAAAATACATTATTCGCTTAGAACACGACTAAACGGGTAGACGGTGGCCAGCGAGCTGGTTATGGATAACGTTCAGCAGTGACGTGTCTGCCGAAATCAGGAGAGTGTGATGCGTGAGATTCCTGATGCGGCGCCTGGAAAACTCAGCAGTCTTTGAAAAGGAGGTCCTGCGTGCTCGATGGAGTTCCTTATGAATACGCGGTTGTGCGTCTGGTGCCTCGTGTGGACCGCGATGAGTCCATCAATGCCGGGGTCATCGTCTTTGCAAAGCAGCGCAAGGTATTGGGAGCGCGCATTGTTGTGAATGACATGCGACTTTGAGCAGCTCTTCCGCGCCGCGATGTCCGCGGTGCGTTGGAGGGGCTCTTCCGTGTTCCTCCTGTTTTGGTTCGGCCCCGCGCGACCTTAGCCCTGAAGGGAGCGGAGGGTGCCGAGGGACCTACTTCTCCTCGAAGGTGTCCGGAACTCGACAGGGCCGGCGGCCCCTCCGGCGCGGCAGGCGCTCACGATTTTGGTTTACGCCAGTTGAAGTAATGGCCCAGGATCCCCTTCACGATCAGATGGTCCGTGGATGCCGTTGCGCCCCATCCGGCGCCGATATTGATCTCCCAGTTTGGTGAGACAAACAGGTTGATCACCGGGAAGAACTGCTGCTGCTGGTTGTGTAGAGACACGAAGTGGCCAAACTCGCCGTAGTATCCGTAGTATTCGATTCCCAAGTTGTAATACTTCGAGGGCTGGTACGTCAGCGTGGCTGCGGGGCCAAAGGTGACGCCATGCGGAGAAACGTCGCGGAAATAGGTGGCCCTCTGTTCCGCAGTGTAATTCGGCGGTGGGGGCACCGGGTGCCCCCAGTTCATCGTCGTGTTCACCGACCAGTACCATCGCCCGCTGGTCTTATCGATGATGGGCATGATCTGCCAGGACCAGGTTGGGTTGGCGAACTCCGGCCGGGCGTAGCCAATCTCATTGGACAGGCTGAGCCCCACCGGTAGATGCCAACTCAGCGGAGCGCGCACACGTGGCCGTATATGGTCGCCCACCCACTGAACGCCGTTGCCGTTGCGCTCGGCGGTAAAGATGTAAAAGCCCACCTCGGACCAATTTGTGATGCCCTCGGTGAGTTCGATGGTTTCGTGCTCCTGGTGCTGCGTGGGCAGCATCCCATATTGGGTGGTGGTGCTGCCTTCCACGGTGAAGTTGCTGTGCAGTTCTGTCAGCAAGGTGTTGGGCGCAACGGTTTCCGACGGGTACACCTGGATCTCATAATTGTTCTGCGCCTGCAGCGCGAGAGGGTAGAACGGAAGCGCCAGGCCGAGGAGTGCTAGGGAGAGAGAGCTCATCGTTTTCGGCATTATTTCCTTGGTCATCGTGGTTAGACGTAGCCAAACAGCATGAAAAATCCGGAATCCACCGGGTCTTGCTGGTGGCAATGGAGCCATGGCTTTCCGGGATGAATTGGCGGTAAAGCATATTGTGGTCTTCGGACGGACGAGGAACAGGACTACGTTCTTAAAGAAAGACGTTCGCGGTCGGTTTGCCGTGGATCGAGGGAGACTGAAGGGGACGGCGATGTAGGAGGGAGCACGCTGCGGGATCCGGGGAGAATGTTTGGGCGGTTGTGCTGGAACGTGCTTCAGGCTCTGCGGCGGTAACGCAGGGCGAACTCGTAGCCTGGGTTGGGCGGAAAAAGGTTGGCGGCCAGGCGCAGACGCTCGGCCAGTGCCGAGGGGTGCAGGAGGGGATACTCACGCTCGCGCAGCTCGCTGTAGTCAAAGTCCAGCGCCAGCGAGAGTAGGTAGATGGCCAACGCGTCCGAGAAGGCTGCCTCCAGGTACAGAGCGCGCTCGTTATGGTGCGGGCCGTCGGAATCCGCCAGAGCGCCGGTTTGGGCCGGGTCGTCGGCCGGGTCGTCAAGGGCCGGCTGGCGGGAGGATTCTTCCGCGGCGCGGGCAAAGGCGCGCTCCTGGGCCGGCGCGGAGGAACGGTCGCCCATGGAGGCGCGATTGCGCCGAGAGAGCGGAGGCGCGGGTTCGGGAGGTGCGTTGGCCGGACGGCCAAAGGCGAGGTTGCGCGTCTCCCAGGCATCGATGCTCGTCTCGCCGCGGACGCCGCGCAGCGCCTGCCGCCACACGGGATCGGCGAAGGAGGCGGGCACCCCAGACCGTTCCACGAAGGCATGGGCCACATTGATGAAGAACTCAAAGCTCAGCGCAAAGCGGTCGCCCATCAACCGCGTGGAGATGAAGACGGCGCGCCGGCCCTGCTCCAGGTCAAGGTTGCGATGGCAGATGGCGGCGTCGGAAAACTCTTCGCTGTAGGCGCTGGCCACCATGGCCGGCGGCGCGGCGGCGGACGCCCCAGAGAGCTGCGCTTGAGCCGGCTGCGGTTGGGCCGGCTGCGGCTCTGACGCCGGGCGCTCCGGATCCTCCGGGCTCTCTGGAACCTCCTGGCTCTCTGGATCCTCCTGGCTCTCTGGATCCTCCGGGCGAGCCGCGGGATTTACAATCCCCGAGCCCTGAGTCTCCAGGTCCAGCGCGGCTTCGCGCATGGCCAGGGGAACAAAGTAGTAGGTGTTCGCCTTGAGCGCCGCAGTGATCGCCGTGGGGACGGTCTGCAGCATGCGGTCCAGATCCAGGTCTGCCAGTCCGGTCTCGCCAAAGGTGGCGAAGCGGACACCGTTGGGCGATTGCCGGACCTCTGTGTCGCGCGCGATCTGCGCCGCATTCACCAGGCGCGCCGGGCGTACCATCTGGGTGACCCGGCCGTTATGGACAGTCTCTGCCACGGGCTTATTCTAAATGAGTATGGCTACTGCACACGATGACGAGCGCGCGCGCCGGGAGGGCCAGGTGTTGGGCATTCCCCTGGGAGAGCTGGGCTGGTTCCAATCACTCTTGTTCGGGACGGCGGCCGGGATGGCCGCGTTCTTTCTATCGACCTTCGTCGCGATCCTCTCCATGCTCGGCTACCGGATGGCGACGGGACGACACCCGGACTTCGCCCTGGCCTACCGTCTGGCGGGTCTTCCAGTGGGGGCGGTGGTGATGGCGGTTGCGCTCAGCTTTCTGGGCGTGCAGTGGACGCGGAGGATGGCGCGCAAGCTGCGCAAGCGCTGAGGCATTTTCGGTGCAGGTGTAGGGGGCGCCCGGGCTTCGATGGGCGCTTTCCACCAGGAAAAGCGCGGCTGCAAGCCTGCTTCGGGATGCCCGTGAACACCGGAAATGCCATAGGCCGCAGGCGCCCGCGCGCCCGACGGCTCCAGCCGCATGCGGCAACCCCGGCCGGTTCGAATACCATCGGAGCATGGCGACCTGCTTTTCTCCCCAGGCGATGACCTTTCTGCGCGGGCTGGCGCGCAATAACCAGCGCGAGTGGTTTGAGGCGCGGCGCAGCCTCTATGAAGAGGCGGTCAAGGCTCCCCTCCTGGCGGTGGTGGAGGAGATCAACGCCGCCATGCGGGAGTTTGCTCCGGAGCACGTGCGTCCGGCGCACAAGATCGCGATGCGGATCTATCGCGACACGCGCTTCAGCAAAGACAAGCGGCCTTACAAGACGCATCTGGCGGCATGGTGGTCGCGGGCCACCATGGAGAAGACCTCCGGCGGCGGCTTCTATCTGCAAATCTCGCCGCAGCAGGTGATGGTCGCGGCCGGCGTCTACATGCCGGATCGCGAACAGTTGCTCCGCCTGCGGCGCTGGATGAGCGCGCATCATGCGCTCTATCGCAGAACCCGGGAGCCGTTGCTGAAGGCCAGCGGCGGCTTCGAGCCGGTGGATCCGGCGGCGCTGACGCGCATGCCCAAGGGCTTTGCCCGCGACGATCCAGGCGGCGAACTGATTCGCGCCGGCAACTGGGGCGTGCAAGCGCTCCTGCCCGCCGAATTGGCGCTCTCGCCGCAGTTGGTCCAGCAGGTGGTGCGGCGTTTGCGCCGCGCCGCGCCGCTGGTGGAGATGCTCAACGGCGCCATCCTGCCAGACTCGGTCGAGCCTGGGAAAGGGGCCGGCGAAGCCTCTGCCGGAGCTGCGCCGGACGCGCGGCGAGATCGAACGCCAAGGCGGTTCTTCTGAGCCAAGATGGCGTCAGATACGGCAAAAACGGGTGAAAAAGGATACATTTCACGGAAATATCGGTAAATATCTGTGGAAATAGGAGAATTATCGTTGACAAAGCGCCTCGGAAGGTTGAAGGTGAACATCGGCGCGGTTCTTCGCACCCCCATGAATACTGGCGATTTCCTGCTCGACAAAACCTCTGGACGGGACGGAGAAGGAGAGTGGGGCGCAGCCAGAGGCCGGAGGCGAAGAGGAGCCCAAAGCTCAGCATCAGCCGATTTCTATATCTGACCGAACGAAGGAGACAAAACATGGCAAAGGGAATGACCAAGACGCAACTGGTCCGCAACATGGCGGAGAAAATGGAACTGACCAACAAGCAGACAGCAGCTTTCCTCGACCTGCTGGCAGAGACCGCGGTGAAGGAGACCAAGAAGAACGGTGAGTTCACCATCCCCGGCATCGGCAAGCTGGTGAAGGCGGAGCGCAAGGCGCGCATCGGCCGCAACCCGCAGACCGGCGAAGCGATCAAGATCAAGGCCAAGACGGTGGTGAAGTTCCGCGTGGCCAAGGTGGCCAAGGACACCATCGCTCCACCCAAGAAGTAGTCTGTTTCCGTTGCAGGACGGAGCTTTTCACGAGGTCAGGGAATCCGGTCTTCCGGCTTCTCTGGCCTCGTTTGTCTGCGCGGCTGGAAAGACCGTGGCGGGCGCTGCGGCTGCCGTCCGCCATGCTGTCCGGATTATGCCGGACCTGTGGAGTTGGATCCTGAAGAGTTGGGTGCTGTGGAGTTGGGACCAGTGGAGTTGGGTGCTGTGGTCTTCTGATCCGCGCCTGGAGCCAACGCGCGCAGCACCATCCAAAGCCCCACCGAGATGAGCACTCCCTGGCGCAGCGGTTGTGCGTTGAAGTCCCAGCCAAAGATGGCCAGAACCAGAAAGACTCCGAGGAAGTAGATCTCGCCGAGCATGGCCGGCAGCCAGCGAGGCCGGCGGCCGGCGGCTGGTATCGCCGTGGGCGCGGGCAGGAAGCGCGGGACGGCGGTCTTGTACTCGCGATACGGCTCGCCAAAGCGCCGGGAGAGAAATGTCTCTTCGGCCAGCGCCAGCCGCACCTGGAAGATCCAGAGCAGCGTAAGGCTGAAGACAGCGCCGCTGGGCGGCATCAGGATCGTAACCCCAAGAGTGTGCAGGATGGTCCCCAGGTACAGGGGATTGCGCGTGCGGCGGTACGGTCCGTCGGCCAGCAGCTCCTGGCCCTGCATGGAGGGTGAGTGGACCACGCTTACCCCTGCGTACGCCGTGCCCCAGATGCGAAAGGCCGCGCCCAGCCCGGTGAAGAGCAGCGCCAGCAGGAGCAGCAGCACGGTGGCCGCGCCAAAGCTGAGCCACCCCTGCCGGGCCAGAAAAGAGGCCAGCGTCAGCCAGGTGGAACTGGTGGTGAACCCAGGAACTCCAGCCAGGGAGCGAAGAAATAGCCATGGCGAAGTGAATCCCAGGAGGAAGAGCAGCGCATGGATGGGCGAGCGGTACCGGTACTCGAAACGAGTGGCCTGCATAACGGCAGAGTATAGAGGAAGTGCAGCCGGTTGCGCTGCGGCGCGGAGAGCTTGGACCTTGGACCTCGGATATTGGAGCCGCGCGCTACTCCGTGGCCTGATCTCCCAGGGCCGCCAGGATGGCGTCGAAGTCTTCGACTCCAGAGTACTCGATGATCACCTTGCCTTTGCCCTTCTTGTCCTCGATGGTCACCTTCAACCCCAGGCGGCGGCGCAGGGAGTCCTGAGCCTCGCGCACGTTGGGATCGAGCGGCAGAACGGGATTGGCCGGCTTGACTTTGGCCTCCGGGTTGAGCAGTCCCTGGACGTAGTTCTCCGTGGCGCGCACGGACAGATGCAGAGCGAGGATCTTCTGGGCGGCGTCCAGGATGGCCTCCGGCGACTCGAGGGCGAGCAGCGCGCGGGCATGGCCGAAGCTGAGCGAGCCGGACTCGACCTGAGTTTGGACGGGCTCAGGTAACTTCAACAAACGAAGGAAGTTAGAGACGCTCGCGCGATCCTTGCCGGTGCGCTCGGCCATCTGCTCCTGGGTCATGTGGAAGTCGCGGCTGAGGCGCAGGTAGGCATGCGCCTGCTCGATGGGGTTCAGATCCGTTCGCTGCAGGTTCTCGACGATGGTCATCTCCATCGCCTGGAGGTTCGAGACCTCGCGCACAATGGCGGGGATGGTCTCTTTGCCGGCTTTTTTGCTGGCCAGCAGGCGGCGTTCGCCGGTGATGAGGGTGTACCGCCCGTCCTGGCGATGGTTGACACCGTGACGCACCACGATGGGCTGCACAACCCCGGAGGCGAGGATGGAGGCAGCCAGTTCGGCGAGCTTCTCTTCGTCGAAGTGAGTGCGGGTCTGGAACGGGTTGCGATCAATCAGGTGAAGCGGAATCTCCAGCGGCTTTCCGGCGGGTTCAGCGGCGGGATGGGCTGGGGCGACGGAGGACGAAGGGGCTGGACGGGTGGGTAGAAGAGACTCCAGGCCCTTGCCCAAAGCGCGAGGACGGCTGGGAGCATGGGTGGAGGGCTGCGGGGAGGCGCCTTTAGTGGATGGGGGCATGGGGGTTTCCTGTCTTTAGGGCTTGTCACCAGGTATTTTGCGACCCGGGATGTTTCAGGAATTCGGCTGGGCGGCGGTTCGGGATCCGGCTGGGATTTTGTTTCTTCATCTCCGGAAGGGCCAGATGCCACGCTTGGACTCGCCGATGCCCTCCAGCACGGAGAGGTTGGGCTTCGGCAGTGGCTTCGTGGAGGCAGGGAAGCCGTTGCGGACGAGCAGTTCCCGGGCGAGCTGGAAGTAGGCTTCCGCACCACGGGAGCGGGGATCGTAGAGGGCCACGGGCTTCCCATGGCTGGGAGCTTCGGCGAGGCGGACGTTGCGGGGAATGGTGGTGTGGAAGAGCTTCTGGTCAAAGAAAGTCTTCAGGTTCTCCCGGACCTGCTGGGAGAGGTTGGTGCGGTCATCAAACATGGTCAGGAGGACGCCCTCGATGGCCAGGCTGGGGTTAAAGCCGGCCGCGACGCGGTCCAGGGTGGCCATCAGTTCGGAGATGCCCTCCAGGGCGAAGTACTCGGCCTGCATGGGAACCAGAAGGGTGTCTGCGGCGACCAGGGAGTTCAGGGTGAGGAGATCCAGGGCGGGGGGGCAGTCGAGGAAGAGGAACGGATAGTCGTTGCGGACGGGTTCCAGAGCCTCGCGGAGGCGGTGCTCGCGATGTTCGACGCCGACCAGCTCCACGTTGGCGCCGATCATATTTTTGGTCCCGGGAATCAGGGAGAGATTGGCAATCTCGGTTGAGAGGATGACCTCCGGGGCGGTGACGTCACCCAGAAGAAGATGATAGATAGAGGGTCGGTTGTCATCGCGGGAGAAGCCCAGGCCGCCGGTGGTGTTGGCCTGGGGATCGACGTCGAGCAGGAGGGTGGGGATGCCCTCGAGGGCGACGGCTGCGGCCAGGTTGATGGCGGTGGTGGTCTTGCCAACGCCACCCTTCTGGTTCACGATGGCGATGACCTTGCTGGTGGGCCGGCCGTTGGCGAGTTGCGTGGCGGGTGTGAGATCGGAGGGGGCGGGGTCGGTCGGCATGGAGTCCAGAGGCATGATTTGGGGCGACAGGATCTTTATTTGGGGCGACAGGATCTTTCCTGTGATGACGGAACGAACTCAGCCTAGCAGAGTCCCCGGGAATATGTTCCACGTGGAACAAGGAGAAGGGCGCGTTCCACGTGGAACTCCGGAGGAAATGCTGTGCATCGACGAGCAAAGCCCGGCTGGCGAAGCCCGCTCGGAGGCCTGCGGATGTGGCGGAGGCTTGCGGATGTGGCGGAGGCTTGCGGATGTGGCAGAGGCCTGAGGATGTGGCAGAGGCTTGCGGATGTGGCAGAGGCCTGCGGATGTGGCAGAGGCCTGCGGAGGAGGTTGCGGGCGGTGGCGAAGCGGCACGCAGCGTTGGCCCCAGCGACCGGAGCATGGGGGCGGTGAAGGCCGCTTTCATGTCTGCGGCTGGATCCGTTCCAGCGTCAGCCAGCCGGGAGCGGCTCCGGGAAGGGGGATGGCTTCCTGGGCGAGCGGAGGTTGCGTGGTGAAGCTCAACAGCCAGCCTCCCGGCAGGACGCGCCGCCGCGCCTCCTGAAGGGCCATTTCCATCTTGTCGACAGCGCGCAGGGTGACGGCGTCGAACCGGCGAAGACGGCCGGCTACGGGCGGGAGGTCCTCGACCCTGCCGGCCCAGACCTCGGTCTCCAGCCCGAGGGTGCGAATCGCTTCGCGCAGAAAGGCGGCCTTCTTGCCTTGGGACTCGGCGAGGGTGACGCGCCAGCCGGGATGCAGAAGCTGGATGGGAAGGCCGGGAAAGCCGGCTCCGGAGCCGAAGTCCAGCACGGATGGCGCTGGATGAGGGGTGAGAGCCGAAGAAGGATCGGGGGCGCGCCCCGCCGCCGCGATCAGCCTGGCCTGAAGCTGAAGTCCGGCAAACAGACTCTCGCCGAAGTGGCGGCCCACAATCTCTTCCGGAGTGCGGATGGCGGTGAGGTTGGTGCGCGCGTTCCAACGCCGCAGGAGATCCAGGTAGACCGAAAGCCTGGTGAAGAGCTCCAGAGGGGGGGCAGAGGCGCCAAGGTAGGGTTTTAAAAGAAGGGCGATGCGGTCGGCAGAGGGGAGTTCGTTGGAGGCTGGGCGCGGCGGGCTGGGCATGAGACAGGCTAACAAGCGTTGGCTGGCGGGGTTGGGTCGAGCGTGGCGTGGTGGCTCTGGGCGCAGGATCGCGCCTCGTCCACCAGGCGCTGGAAGAGGGCGCGGCTGGCGGCACTGATCAAGTAACTTCGTTCAGGATGCCACTGCACGCCCAGCAGGAATCGCTGGGGCTGGCGGCTCTCGGCAGAGTGTTCCACGTGGAACGCGGGATGGTCCGAGTCCAGTTCCAAAGCCTCGATCACGCCATCTTCCGGGCTCCTCGCCACGATCCGCAGTCCGCTACCCGGAGCGGCCACGGCCTGATGATGGCTTGAATTTACCGGAAGGCGAAGGTAGCCATCTGTCAGCGGGGCTTCTTCCGGGCCGAGCAGCGAGGCCAGCAGGCTGCCGGGCGCCACCTGCGCCGTATGCGCCACGGCGACCTTGCCGCCCGCAGCGTGGTTGACCGGCAGTGGCAGCAGGTCCTGCACCAGCGTCCCCCCGCTCCACACGTTGAGAGATTGGATTCCGTAACAGATGGCCAGCACGGGCTTTCCCTGCCGCTCCGCATGGTCCAGCAACAGGTAATCCACCGCCTCCCGCGCCGGGTCTGCGGCAGCACAGGCCGGTTCGCGCTCGGCTCCGTAGCGGGCTGGGTCCACGTCGGCCGGACTCCCCGGCAGCAGGACTCCGTTGCAGCCGGCCGCAAGACGCCGCAACTCCTCGAGCGGCGCCTGCAACGGGATCTCCACGGGCTCCGCTCCAGCGTGACCAACCGCTGCCGCATAGCTGGGCCAGGAGCGCTGGTTGTAGGCCGGATCCTTGGTGGTCGGAACTGGAATCGCAATACGAGGCTTCATAACCCTGTGATGCCGGCAGAGACGGCGCCGGACTCTGCACTACGCACCGGACTCTGCACTAAGAGCCTAGCAAGTTTTGCGGATGGCCGCCATGAAGATATGGGCCGGCCCACATCTCGAAAAGCCCGAGATGTGGGGCACCCCCACCCCCACCCCACCCAATGCGTCTCCATCGACCGATAGCTGAAGTGACTAGAACAATCGATTGAGCAGGACGAGAACCGCACTGTCTGAGGTCAGGCATCTCCCGGATCGCAAACTGCGCGAGATCTGGGCGACGGGGACGGCAGGCGCGCCGCCGATCAGTGCAGGTGCTGGTTCAGCAACTGTTCAAACGCCGGGTAGCCGTGCAGGACGGCAAACTGCTGATTCTGCTCAACCCACTGTAGATTTGTGAAGCCCTCTGCAAACGCTTTGCCAAGGTAGACGATCGCCTCGTCCTTCATCCCGGCGTGGGCGTAGATCTCCGCAAAGGTAAGATACATCCGGGCCATCTCCCGGGGCGATTCGTTCTGACGCAACCCATTCAACTCCATCTCCGGGAAGATCTCCGGGTTGAGTCTGAAGGCGCGCTGATAGGCCTCCGCGCAGTCGCTGTAGTGCTTCTGTTCCAGGTAGACCATGGCCAGGTTGCCCCAGAAGGCTGCCTCGCCGGAGTTGAGCCGGATGGACCGCTTGTAAAGGCGCTTGGCCTCCTTGTCCTTTTTCTCCTGGAAGAAGACGGTTCCCAGGTTGTTGTAGGCCGCGGCCAGGCGGTGGTCACGGGCCAGGGCCAGCTCGTAGTAGGCCACGGCTTCCCGATCCCTGGAGAGGCGCTGATAGGCTACGCCAACTTTGTTGTCGATCTCCGCGGTGCGGGGCCAGATCCTGAGGTAGGCGGCGATGGCCTCCTCGTACCTGCCGCGCGCGGCCAGGGTGTCGGCTCGCAGCTCGGGTGTGACCACGAACACAGGCGCGGTCGCAGACTGCGCGGTCTCCTCGGCGGGAGTTTCGGCGGGAGTCTCTGCGGGACTCTCGTGGAGGCGCAAAGCTGCTACGTCGCCGCCGCCGCCGGAAGCCGCAAAGGCAGGTCCGGGACTGACCTCGGCCAGGGTGACACTCTGTGCCTGGGCCGCGCTGCCGGCCAGCAGCGCACAGGCAGCCAGGCCGCCGACGATGGATACCCGGCGAAGAAGACGGATGGAGAGATTGCGGCTCGAAG
>JAKART010000370.1 GCA_021819255.1 Acidobacteriota bacterium | reverse complement strand
TGCAGGCCCTTTTTCATGAATATGGCCACCAGAACCGCTGGAAGATAGTGGACTTTATGCACACTCTGCCCGAGTGGAAGAACCCAGGCGGGAGCAGCATTCCTATATCTGTAAGAGATATTCTTCACGGTCTAAATGAACCTGAAGAGACTATCGATGCAATCGTTTCCGAAATCGAGCATGAACGTAAAATAGAAGCGCGTATAGAGACAGCGACCGTATAGTGGATGCTCGATTGAGGAATCAATGAAATGCGGAAAGACGTACCTTCTGTACGATGACGACGATCCCACCCGAAAGCCTCACCTCCATGTAGTGATATCCGATCCAAACGAATCGAACGAGATCGTTCTGGTGAGCGTCACTACCGAGCGGGCGAAGTCTGATCTGATGACGCGCCTAGCCCCTCATATCCATCCGTTCATCAACGATCCATCTGTCATCGCTTACAACTATTCAAAGATGATGACCTGTGCTCAATTGCAGAAAATGATCGCCGCAGAAGATGCGATTCCAAAAGAGGATGCAGCGGAAGAAATCGTTAGGCGTGCTCAAGCCGGGATGCGGGAAACCAGGCGCGCTCCCAGAGAAGTTCAGGAGTGCTTCTTGGCGTGGCTAGCTGAGCATCCCTCATAGGGAAACTGGCCTTTGGATTCAAACTGGCCCACTACAAGGGATTCCGGTCCATGCGGCTTCATCCAACTGCCCAATTGCTCGCCTGCGCAGCCATTGCAACCAGTCTTGGCCTGGCCTCCAGCCGCTCCTCCGCCCAGCAGGCGCCTCCGCACGCATTCTTTCGGATCCGGCTGGGCTCCGCCGCAGCCCAGCCGCTCAGCGGACGCCTGCTCGTCTTTCTCAAACCGGGCAAGGGAGACGCGGAGGTGGACGTCCAGGAGTTCCATCCCCGCCAGGAGAATCAGCAGACCTGGGTGGCGGCTCAGGAGGTGCGCGATCTGGCTCCCGGCGCCTCGGTGCAGTTCGATGCCGACCTGATTGCCTATCCCAGGCCCTTCTCCGCGCTGCCGCCGGGCGACTACGAGGTGCAGGCCGTGCTGGATACGGACGGCACCTACAATTACTCCGGCCGCACTCCCCAGGATTGGATCAGCCCGGTGGCGAACCTGACGCAGTGGAACCCGCAAAGCCCGGAGGCGACCCTTACCCTGAACGGACATCCTGCGCCCAACCCGCAGCGCCAGGCGGCACTGGCCCACGCCATGCAGCAGGTGAAGCCCGGAGAGATCGAGCGGCAGGAGATGGTCAGCCCGCTGCTCACCCGCTTCTCCGGCAACTCCACTTCCATCCGAGCCTGGGTGATCCTGCCGCCGGGCTACGCCGGCAGCAAGCGCCGTCGCTATCCGACGGCCTACTTCACACACGGCTTTGGCGCCAATATGGACTACAACCTGATGATGGGCGAAATGATCCGCGACCGCATGGTCCAGGGCAAGATGCCTCCCATGATCTGGGTGATGCTGGATGAGTCCTGCCCCGAGGGCACCCATGAGTTCGCCAACTCCGTCAACGACGGCCCCTGGGGCACAGCCCTGACCACCGAGTTCATCCCCATGCTGGAGCGCACCTACCGCATGGATGCGAAGCGCAACGGACGCTTTCTCAACGGCCACTCCAGCGGCGGCTGGGCCACCTTGCAGCTCCAGGTCAACTATCCCCGGATCTTTGGAGGAACCTGGTCTACCTCGCCAGACCCCAGTGACTTCCACAACTTCACCGGCCCGGATCTCTACGCTCCTCACGCCAACGTGTACCACCGGCCCGACGGAACCGCCTATCCGATCATGCGCATCGACGGGAAGGTGGTGGCGACCATCGAACAGTTCGCCAAAACGGAGGCGGTTCTGGGCCCCTACGGTGGCCAGATGACTTCTTTTGACTGGGTCTTCTCGCCTCGCTCCCCCAGCGGAGCGCCCATGCCCATGTTTGACCGCGTCACCGGAGACGTGAACCCGGCTGTGGTGGCCTACTGGCATGATCACTATGATCTGGCGCACCGGGTAGAAACAGAGTGGCCGCAAACTGGACCTCTGCTCCAAGGCCGCATCCACCTCTTTGTGGGAACCGCCGATACGTTCTATCTGGACGGCTCCGCCCGCCTCTTTGAAGCCCGCCTGGACAAGCTCGGAGCCGATCCCCACTTCCACTATCTCCCCGGACGCTCTCACTTTGACCTTTACAAAGTGGGAGAGGATCGCAACGGCCTGTTCGACCAGATCGGGGCGGAGATGTACGCTGTGGCGCGTCCAGGAGCCAACTGGAAGAAGTAACAACGCCGCTCAAGATGCATGGGCGCTCACTGGCGCTCGCTGCCGTCAAACACCATGGCTTCAAAGCGGTGCAACGTCTGAAAACCGTGGCGCTCATAAAGCTCGCGGGCGTTGGCATTGGCCTCGGTCACGGTCAGGGAGAGTTCACGCACGCCTCGCCGGGCTCCCTCCCGCGCGCTGTGCTCCAGCAGCAAACGGCCCAGCCCCTTGCCGCGTAGCGAGGGAGCCACACAGATCTGAGTGATGTGGTTCACTCCCGCACAGACTTTGGAGCTCAGCAGCATCGCCTCCACGGGCCCTCCGCGCGGCGCAGCCAGGGGAACAACTCCGTTCCGCTGCTGGGTCTCGCGCACCACCCAGGAGTTCTCCGGGTCAAAAACCCCGCAGCCGGGGAAGCGAATGATGTTGTGCAGGAATCGCTGCGCCCCCGGCAGCGTGCGGTACTGGTCGTTGATGCCGGCGTCCATATGGTCGGCATAGCAGCGATGAATCAACTGCGCTCCGCCATCATGAAACTCCGGCCGCCATGCCTCCAGCACCAGGCTTCTGCCCGGACGCAACTCGGCCGGATCCCGATCCATCCGCGGCGGGTGAGCCTGCAGATCCCGCAGCATGAAGCAGCGCCGGTAGGCTTTGAACCCGTGGCGCTGAAAACTCTCTCGCAGCGCGCCATCGGGAAACATCAGCAACTGGGACTCTACCCTCTCCACCCCCGGCATGGACCTCACCATCTCCAGCAGATGGTTCATCAGAGTCTCGCAGATGGGGTTCACCGTGGACTCGGTTTCGCCAACCGCGTACACATCCCCAATTACCGCCTTGGCGCCTTCGCAGACGCAGAAGGCGTAACCGGCGATCTGCCCCGCCCGCAGGGCTACGTAGCCAGACAGAATGCGGCTGTCCAGATAATCCAGCAGCATGTCGGAGGCTTGTGTGTAATCCCAGTGCAGACGGCGCTGCCAGCGCTCGGCCTCGTCCCGCAGCAGCGGCCGCAACTGCGCCCCTGAAAAGTGGCGCAGATCAAGAATCTCGAGTTGAGAAAAGCGGCTCTGTGCTGAACTCAACGGCTTCTCGGCCTCTGACTCTCTTTCGCCCT
>JAKART010000369.1 GCA_021819255.1 Acidobacteriota bacterium | reverse complement strand
TTACATAGTGTTCATCTAGTGATTCCCGATAGAGCTATTCGGAAAGCTGAAAACCCATAGATATTCAGGAGGGGCGCAGAGGTAGAGTCCGTGATCTCGATGGGTGTCCTCCCGCATCGGAGCCGCAACAGGCTTATTAAGTGATGGGTGGAGGAAAGACCTCGTCCCGCATCCGCTCTGGAACGTCTTTCCAACTCGGAATCCTCCATCGGGCGGCGATGCCATCCGTCCGCTTTGCGGAGAGAGCCTTCTGGGAACGTAGTGGGTGAAGAACGAAGGAGTGCTGAGACGGCGACGAACACGGATTGCCGCGGTGGCGCTCGATGGTGGCTGGTGGCTGGTTCATGGATGCCGAGGATGGGTTCCGATGTGTGCCCATGGGACAACTTGTGCCACCGCGGCATGGCGCCGGCTGCATCCGCTTGATATTCTCAACTGATGAAACTCTGCCGGCTGCCGCAGGCTTGTCTTCTCTCCGCGTTGCTGGGGGGGCTGATGTTGGTCCTCTGCGGCTGCCGGCCGGCCACGGTTCAGAATGCTCAGCAGGCCCAGGCCCGACTGCAGATGGAACGCGAGGAGATCGAGCAGATCCCGCCTCCCGCCAAAAGCACCTTCATGACGGTGCATAGGTTTGATAGTTGGCAGAATCCGGTTCTGACCATCGAGCCCAGCATGCTCGAACTGCATGTTCTGCTGAGCGATGCGAACACCACCTCGATCGGCGCCGGCGGCATGTTTCGCCCGGTCAATGCCCGCCGCCAGGAGGTTGCCATCCGCATCTCTTCTCTGGGCGAGGCGATGAGCTCGATTCCACGCTCCTGCTGGCCCTACGGCCGGGTGGTGGCGGTGGAAGAGGCCCACAACACCCCGGCCGGCGCAGAGCCCGCCGTGCGCCGCAACATGGAACTCGCCATCAGCAAGCTCAATGACCTTGGCTTTGTGGTCTATGACCTGAGCAGCGGAAAGATCCAGTAAGCCCAGGCGCGAGCGGCGCTGCCAGGAGGGTTTTGTCCCGTGCAGACGGTACAATCAAGCTATGATCAAAGGCCTTACAGCGGTGGCGCAGGTAGCCTCAGAGGCTGAGTTCGACCAACTTGCGGAGCTGTTGGAAGCTTTGGGTTTCGAGCGGGGGAGGGGCTGGAGCTATGACCCCGGAGCGCAAGCTCTTGGCTCCGGTGTGGCCAGGGGCGCGCCCTTTCTGGCTCCGCTGGGAAACCTGGAACTGGTCTACGGCCGGCGGCCGGCCGAGCCTCCTCTGCTGATCGAGGTGACGGCTCTCGACCAGATCCATGCCACGGTCAAGGCGTGGCTGACTGACCGCCGGCGAAGCCAAGGGTTTGGCGGCGAGATTTCAGAACCGGCGCTGACGGACTGGAATGCGAGGCTCTTCACGGTGGAACTTCATCCCGGTCTTCGGGTTGGCTTCTGGCAGTCGGAGAACCCTCGGCACGGCCGGCCCGTGGCGGTGGAAGGCGACCTGTCAGCGGCGGGCAGGCGATTCGCCATTGTCGTCGCGCGCTGGAATGCAGTGATTACCGACCGGCTTCTCCAAGGGGCGCTGGACGCCTTCTTGCGCAGTGGCTGTGCGCGAGAAGATATCGAGATCGCCCGTGTTCCCGGCGCCTGGGAGATTCCCTCGGCAGCCCGCGCCCTGGCCGAGACGGGCCGTTTTGCCGCGGTCGTCGCGCTGGGAGTGCTGCTGCGTGGAGAGACGGCTCACTATGAGGCCATCTATAACGAAGTTGCCCGCGGCATTGGCCAGTCGCAGCAGGAGACGGGCGTTCCTCACGCCTTCGGCGTGCTTACTTGCGAGACCTTGGAACAGGCCCTGGACCGCGCTGGGGTGAAGTCCGGCAACAAGGGCTTTGAGGCCGGCATTGCAGCCATCGAGATGGCCTCGCTGCATGCAAAATTGCAATCCGAGGGGCACGTTTCCTCCGCATCCGCGGCCCAGGCCGGCTCCTGATGGGTACCCGTCGCAAGTCACGTGAGTTGGCCATGCAGATGCTCTTCCAGGGCGACCTGGGCAAGCAGAAGCCGGAGGAGGTGGAGCGGCTGTTCTGGGCCTCTCGCGAAGACGTGGATGAGGAGACCCGAGGGTTCGCCGACGATTTGCATCGCTTTGCCACTCAGCGCGAGGAAGATGTCGACGCGATGATTCAAAAGCACGCCCAGAACTGGCGTCTGGAGCGCATGCCCGTAGTGGATCGGAATCTGTTGCGAAGTGCTGTGGCGGAGATGCTGGGATATCCGAAGACGCCGGCCGCGGTGATCATCAATGAGACGTTGGAGATTGCGCGCCGCTATGCGGCCCCGGAGAGCCTCCACTTCCTCAATGGTGTGCTGGATGCGGTTGGCCGCGAGCTTCTGGAGTCCAGGCTGAACGCAAACGGCAGAGTGTAGAGTGCGGGGCCTGGCCTTCCCGGCCTGACCTTCCCGCGCAAGGCGCTGGATCCCATTTCGGACGCAAGACGCCCGTAGGGAGCGAATCAGGGTAAAACAGGCGTTCCCTTTGCGGGAAGGCCTGCGGAGTTTGCGTGCCTGCGGTCTGGAATGCCGAGAGATGAAGGGGACGCGAGCGCGGGCTGCCACAGTATAGAATCGGCAATCATGGAGCCTAAGGATCCTAAGGCGAAACCACCCTCTGAGGCGCCTCTGTTCTCAGACCCGTTGCCGAAGCGCAGCTTCCCTGCGACCGCGGTTGCCATCGCTGCGGTGGCTGTGACGCTTTTGGCGCTCTTTTTTGTGCTGATGGGCCGGAGGAGTCAGCCCGCGCCTGCGCCCAAAACGCTGCTTCCCGAGGCTGCTTACGCGGCCCACCTGCCGCTCACGGGTTTGCGGATGAGCGACTCCAGCAGCATGTCCGGCGGCAGGCAGATCTACCTGGAGGGCCATATTGCCAATCACGGCGATCGCACGGTGACCGGGGTGACCGTGCAGGCGGTCTTCGCCAATGATGTTGCCATGCCTCCACAGATCGAGACCACGCCCTTGAGCCTGATCTACATGCGGCAGCCGTATGTAGACAGCCACCCTTTGAGCGCCTCTCCGCTGGGGCCTGGCGAAGAGGGCGATTTCCGGCTGATCTTTGAGGACATCAGCGAGAACTGGAACCAGCAGCTTCCCATGGTTCGCATCATCCAGGTGGAGACTCGCTAGACCATTTTCCCTGAAGGTGTAAGCAAGGGGAACGACTCCTGTGGGCGTTTTCCTCAATGAAAACGCCACTGAACGCCCGCTTCCGTACACCCATCATCAGGGAAAATGGTCTAGAGCATTTTGCTTTAAGGTATATCCTTTGATTCTTTCCCCGAGCATGGATTTGGGTGGAAGCTGTAGGGATGGCGCGAGCGTATGGAGACGATCTTCGCAGGAAGGTGCTT
>JAKART010000368.1 GCA_021819255.1 Acidobacteriota bacterium | reverse complement strand
CGGGAACGCATCTGCTGGTCCAGTGGCGGGACGGCTGGAACTGGACGGCGCAGGCCATGGCCGCCGAGGGCGCGACAGTGACTCCGCTGGGCGCGTGCTTTGGCGGCGAGGCGGTCTCCGTCCAGTGGCCGCAGGGGTGCTGAGCGAGCGTTGCCTCCCTTGGCGCGGTAACCCAGAGCAGAGGGAAGAGCGGAGCGGGCAGAAGAGGCGATGAGTGAGGCCGGAGATAGGCCAGGGAGTTCAAGTCCAAGAGGAAGCGATGGAGAGAACCAGCCAACAGGGAACCATGGAGGGTGACGGACGGCGCAGGCTGGTTGACCTGGGGGCAGCTCTGCTGCTGGCGCAAGCCCTCGCTACGTCGATCGAACAGTTCATGGCCGCGCGCCGCGACAAGCTCGGCTTCGACGACGCCTACATGTTCCTGCGCTACGCGCACAACATCCGCCACAGCCTGGGCTTCTCCTGGAATCTCAACGGCGTACACACCTACGGCCCCACGTCACTGCTGTGGAGCTTCTGCGTTCTGCTGCTCAGCTACCTGCCGACCGACCCCTGGACGCAACTGCTGCTGGGCTCCTGGGTGTGTTCGCTGGCGACGGTGATGGCCATGGCCTGGGCCGTAAGGGCCAACGCCCGGAGCGAGTGGCTGCGCAGGCCGCTGCCCACCCTGGCGCTGGTGGCCGCGCCGCTATTCGCCTCCAGGCTCTTCCAGGGCGACCAGTTCAATGGGATGGAGACGATGCTGGCGACCGCTCTGTGCGCGGTCTTCTTCGGGCTGTGTCTGCTGTGGCGGGCAGGGCGAGTTTCCCCGGTGGTGGTGGGTGCTGCGGGGGTGCTGCTCTTCCTAGCTCGCCCGGAGTCGGGGCTGGTCACCGTGCTGCTGCCTGCGCTGGTGGGTTGGAGGCCCGGATACCCATCTGGCCTTGAGGAGTCTGATGGCCAGGCGCGGCCCTCGCTGCGGGGTTTTCTGGAGATGTATGGCGTCTTCTGCGCCGGAGTGCTGATCGAGTTGGCGCTGTGCCGGCTGTACTTCGGCACGCCGGTTCCGCTGAGCGTACACATGAAGGGCGGCGAGGCTTACCGGGGCTATGGTGACGTCTGGTATCCCAGCCTGATGCTGATCGCCTTCCTCAGCGCGCTGCAACTTTTTGTGACGGCGCTTGTGCTGCTGACCCGGCGGCGCGATCTGCGCCTGGTTCTGTGCGGATTGATTCCTGCGGCATTGGTCTTTGCGTATCTGGGAACCGTGAACCAGATCATGGGCTTCAATAGCCGCTACTATGTGCCGTACGCGCCGCTGCTGGTGGTTCCGGCGGTTCTGGTGCTGGATCGCTGGCTGGCCTTCCCGCCGGCGGAGAGCGAGGCATGGCCGGGCCATACGCTGCGCAATCGCGCCGTGGTCACTGCGTTTCTTTTGCTCTTTTTCCTTCTCTTTTATTCGCAGGCGGTGCAGCGCGGGTTCCGTCTGCTCGAACACGGCCACCACATGGAGTATGATCCGGTCCAACTGAAGATCGCCGCCACCAAGCCTCTGCCGTCCTTTGACTGGAAGACCATGATGCTGGATGTGACAGACGACCTGATCGCTCCGCTTCCTCCCGGCGCGACAGTAGCCTCCTCGGAGGTCGGCTATCTGGGCGAACGCGCCTCCGGCATCAACATCATCGACCTGGCCGGCCTGAACGACACAGAGATTGCGCTGCATGGCTTTGAGATGAGCCGCCTGCTGGAACGCAAGCCGGATCTGATCTGGATGCCGCACGTGGACTACACCTTCCAGCGCGGCGTGATGTTCTCCGATCCCGCCCTGCTGGCCCAGTATGACGTCTACGCCGAGGCCGGCAACTTCGGCATCGCCATCCGCAAGGACTCGCCCTACCACGCCGCGATCGAACGCCAGTTCAGGATCTTCTGGGCCAGGGTCTACCCGGGTTACGACCCGGCAGACTACCTGGTGCGGTCGGCGAGTTGGAGCGGGACTGCACATAGCGTCCGCAACCGCTGAGGGGAGAGGACAACCGCCGGAGTCCGACAGGTTCAAGGCATGCCGTGGGGGATCTGGCTGGGCGGCAGATAGCGGACGACGTAGAGGGCGCCGGGAGTGCGGTAGGGCCAGCGGGAGTAGTGTACCGGAGCAAAGGGAGCGGGGCCGTAGCAGGCGTTGGGGTCGAAGGAGATGCCGTAGAGCGGGCGGATGTGCGGGGTAAAGACGTACCAGCGCATCTGGCAGGTATCGGCAGGTAGCGGCGTTGGGGGTACGGAGCCGTTCGCTGGCACGGTGATGCGGGGGTCGTTGATGTGGCTGGAGTGCCGAAGCTCCACGACAAAGTTGTACTCCCAGCCGTTATCCACCTCGGTGTCACGAACGCCGCCGGCGCGGGTCTCGGCTGCCAGCGCAGCACGGGCGCGATAGAACGAAAACATGTTGTGGACGATGACGGTGCCGTAGATCGCCGTGGCGCACACCATGACAATACCGGCGAGCGGCATCTGCGGCCGGATCCTCTCCTGGTAGTAGCGGGTGATACAGAGCAGCGCGATGACAAGCAGCGGCAGCAGATAGCGGTCGTGGACACCCGTGGACGAGGCCCGGGGAAAGAGAAGAAGAGAGTAGGCGAGGGTGAACGGGGCCAGCAGGATAGCGAGTTGCTTCCAGGACGGCGCAGAGGAGTCCGCGGCAGGCTCGCCGCCGCGGCTGGAAAGCAGTGAGACGATCAAGCCAAGCAGGCCTCCAAAGGAGGCAAAGGTCAACAAGATCTGCAGGTTCCGGCCGAGAAAGATCGGCTGCTCCCCCTTGATCAGCAGAAACTCAAACATGCCGTGGATATTGACCCATTCGCCGATACCCTCCGGAATCGGCTCCAGGAGGTAGGAAGACCGGAGATGGCTGGGGTGAATGGCCACAAAGCAATAACCGGCGAAAAGAACCGCGAGGACGGCGAGGGTGCGGGGGCGGAGCTTGCGCAGTTGAGGGAAGAACAAGACCACAATGGCCAGCAGAAGAAACGGAATATCCAGCAAGGAGTAGGTGATATCCCAGAGACCGTGTGCGATTGAGTAGGTCTTCGGGATCAGATGTTCATGCACGACGTAGGGCTCGTGGAGAAGCCACCCCATGCAGGCCAGGATGAAGAGCGCTCCGGCGAAGGTAGCGGCGGAGCCGGCAAAAAGGACACGACGGCGAGCGCGCAGCAGATACAGCGTGCAGGGAACCATCACCAGGATTCCCAGCCACGGGATCTGGCGCGCGGTGCCAAAGATGGCGTTGGTGACCACGGCGAAGCAGAGCCAGGCGATGGTCGAGCTTTCGCTGGAGGCTTCGAGGGCGCGCAAGCAGCCGTAAAGGCAGATCACGCTCGCGAACAGGCCGTCGATATCGGTCATG
>JAKART010000367.1 GCA_021819255.1 Acidobacteriota bacterium | reverse complement strand
TCTCTTCTACGATCCGGAGAACAAAGTAGGCACCGTTTTCGACCTTGCAGGTTTGAACGCAATGCTCGATTGGCAGGACGCTCTTAGCGCCTTCCGGAAAGACGGCGACGCCGGTGTATTCGCCCCTCTACTTGAAGCGGATCATGCCAGTTCCAAGGCCGTTTCCAATCTTCGCGAAGCCTCTTATTCCAGCCGCATCTTTCGTCATGAAAAGGCATGGACAGCCGAACGCGCTGTCGCCAACGATCTTGAAAAAAACTGTCCTGCTGGAATCTCCGGCCTTTTCGCTCCTGAATTGATTCGCCAGCTCGGTCAGCGCACAGGCTCGCAACGTGCGGTTCGACTTGCAGAGCTCGCTCGTCGGCAATTGAGGCTCGGAAGTTACGACCGGGCTGTTCTGCTCGGCCTCGCAGCAGCTCAGGAGAGCCATGCTCGTGATGACGAGAGTTTAGATGATAGACATGCTCGGCTTCTCAACGAGAAGCCGGATTACATTCTCCTCAACGCGATTCGCAACAGTATCGCTCATACCAGTTCGAAGGCTCAGCAACATGAGGCGGAAAAAGCCATGAGAGACAAAACCAGGCTCGAAGCAACATTACAGCTTATCTTCAAGAACCTCTTTTGATCCCCTCGGTTTCATCGATTTTCAAGGTCTGTGGAAAGACGAAAATCAGTACTGCCATTTTCACTTTTTCACCGCTGCGGCTGCGGCAAGCTGAGTGTTAATTGTATGCGGAAAATGGGGGCGTCAGGAGGCACCCGGATTCGACGGCACTGCAGCAGAACATAGAGGCCGCTCAGACGAGCAAGGCGCTCCAGGTCTAAGCGCGATGGCGGAAGGTGCGCGGAGGGTAGATCCGCAGCAGATCGTCCAGGTTCTGCCGCACCTCGTCCACGCTGACCTCGTCGATGATGTAGTCCTGCGGAGCGCTGGGCAGGTCGGCGTTCTTGAGGATTCGGGCGCGAGGATTGTTCAGCGGTAGCCATTCGACCTCCGGAGACCAGGCCGGCGCGATGATCACCATGGGTAGCCGTACGGCCCGGGCCAGATGCATCGGTCCGGTATCCAGAGTCAGCGCCACATCGGCGCGCGATAGGATCGCCGCCAGCTCCAGAGGGTGAGTCTGACCCGCCAGGTTGGCGGTGGAAAAGCGGAGGCCGGCGCGCAGGGCGTCGATGGCCGGAGCCTCCGCGCCGGCGCCCACAAAGACGATCTGCATCCGATACTCGCGGCGCAGGGTCTCCGCCACCGCGCGAAAGCGCTCCGCACGCCAGGACTTTCGTTGTGTGGGACTGGTCTGGGTGATAAAGACCGCTACAGGTTCCTGCTCATCCACGCCGTGCTCGCGCAGCAGGCGATGCGCTGCGCTCACTTCCTCAGAAGATGGAAAAACCTGCGGTTCAAGAAGGTCAGGATTCGCCCGCAGTTGCTCCAACAGCGCCGGTCCGTGACCCAACATATCCAGGATTCGCAGATTGTTGGCGATCTGGCTCAGGCGCGGATCGAAGCGGAGATGGGCCGCCGCAAGCTCCGGCAGCAGCGTGAAGCCGGCGCGCACAGGACTGCCGGCCAGCAGGGCCGAGAGGATGACCCGGGAGCGCTCATTGCCGGTGGTGAGCAGAACGGCATGGGGCTCGCGGCCGAATGGCTTGGCGCGTCTCAGCGCTCTGGCCGAGGCCGGCATCTCGCGCAAGGGGCTGGGTGTAGAAACCAGCGCCTCCAGGCCCGGGTTCTGACGCAGGATCTCGAGGGCAAAGCCGCTGGCGGCGGCCGCCACTCTGGCCTCCGGCAGAACGGCGTGGATGGCCGCGATCAAGGGTGTGGCGTGGATGGCCGTGCCCAAGGCCAGCGGGTGCTGCAGGAGCAGAAAGTTGCGAACCTCGGCCAGCTCCGGCTGCGTGGCATGGAACATTCGCTCGAAGACGGCGAGGTTGACCAGCCCGGCGGATTTGAGAACGGAGGCGATAGCTTGAGAATACCAAGGGTGCGCGCTGACCAGGCGGCGCAGACTCCGGCGGGAGCGCCCGCATCTCGATCAGTTGACCCAGTACCCCGGCTAGACCATTTTCCCTGATGATGGGTGTACGGAAGCGGGCGTTCAGTGGCGTTTTCATTGAGGAAAACGCCCACAGGAGTCGTTCCCCTTGCTTACACCTTCAGGGAAAATGGTCTAGTTGCGCCGGGCCGGCCCGGTGGACTTGCGCACGACCAAAGTAGGCTGAATGATGTGCATCTCGCCCTTGAGGGGCTTTGCCGTGCGCGGAGAATCCTCCCGGAACAGGGCATGAAAGGCCGCTCCGGCAATCTGGGTGCGAGGCATGGCTACCGTGGTGAGCGGGGGCGAAACATAGGCGCTCATTTGAATATCGTCAAACCCGACCACGGAGATGTCCTCGGGCACGCGCAGTCCAGCCTCCGCAATTGCGCCCATCGCGCCGATCGCGCTCAGATCGTTGGAAGCCAGCACGGCGGTGGGCCGCTTGCGCGAGGACAGAACTCTCCGCATGGCTTCATGGCCGCCCTCCATCTTGTGATTCCCTTCCTGAATCAGTCCGGGATTGACATCCAACTGATGCCGCACCGCACTCTCCAGGAAGGCCTTGTAGCGAGCCTGCGCCGAAGCCAGCTTCAGGGGTCCGGTCAGAAAGGCAATGCGTCTGTGGCGCAGCTTTATCAGGTGCTGCATCGCCGCATCCACACCCGCCGAGTAGTCCAGCCGGACGCAACTGACGCCAGGCTCAGGCTTGCCCGAGTCCAGAAACACCATGGGAATATGCATGCGGCGGAAGTCCTCAATCAGGCGGTCATCCATCTCGGAGGTCATGATCGCAACCCCCTCCACCCGGCGTTGCAGCATGCGCTCCACGCAAATCTTCATCCGTACCGATTCGTAGTTGGTGTTGCTGACCAGCACCTCTTGGCGGTACCGCACGGCAATATCCTCAAACGACTTCACCAGCTCCGGAAAGAACGGATTGGTGATGTCGGAGATAATCAGGCCGTAGAGGTTACTGCGTCCCGAACCCAGCGCCCGAGCATTCGTGTCCGGATGGAAGTTCAGCCTCTCGATGGCCGCCATCACCCTCTCGGCGGTCTCCGGCCGCACCTTCGCGGAGCCATTCATGGTCCGCGACACGGTAGCAGTCGAGACCCCCGCGAGCTTGGCAACCTCTTTGATATTCATCGGGTAAGGGCGGAACCAGGGAATGCAGCCTCATCCTCGGACGGCTTGGACAGGCGGCATTCAGCCTCCATTATAGGGAGATACGCTGCGAACAACAGGTGCAAGTCCTTTTTTTTATGAAAGGAGTGGCCGCCGCGGCACATCCCGATCCGGCCTGGTTCCACACAGGTCCGGACAGCCGGCCCGAGGACGCGATGCGC
>JAKART010000366.1 GCA_021819255.1 Acidobacteriota bacterium | reverse complement strand
GATCTGTCTGGATTCAGCGGGCGGGCTGCGGAGAGATGGTTCCATACAGCCAAAAACGGAAAGAGAAACGACTGCGATGAATTGCCTTTCCTTGCCCTCGGCTCCTTATTCACTCTCTCTCAACGCTTGTCATAAACCCATTTTCTTCGTACGAGTTGTGAGGCGGTAGCCGTTCCTGCCATCGGAATTGAAAAAATGAAGCTTCGAGGTTCGGGCTGCCATCACGGATTGCGGCTTGGCAAGATCCTGCACAGATCCCTGAGTGCGGGGCCGGGCTCTGGCACAAGAGCCCGGCCCGCTGTCACTTACCGAACCGCTGCTCCAGCGCGATGGCTGTGGCGGGGGACAGTACGCCGTACAGCTTGCCAAGGTCAGTGAGAGTCCCGTCCGAGTTGAAGAGGACGGAACTTTCCAGCGCATTGGAGTTTTTGGAAGGCCAGGGGTACCACGCATAACCCTTGACCCAGTCCAGTTTGTCCATGGCCGGGCAGACTGTCCCCATGAATTCGGCGACTTGCTCAACACTGTATTGGTTGGGCTTTCCATTGACCGCGTTGTAATCGGCAACCGCGAACTCCGTGACATAGATCGGGCGCTGATAGAGATCGTGCACCCTGCCGAGCATGTCGAGGAAGGCGGTGGAGTTGATTCCGCCGTAGCTGTGTACCGCAACCGCATCGCATTGCAGGTTCTGCTGCTCGATGGCATTCATGAAGGTTTGCATCCATGTGCCGAGGGGATCGGCAGGAGCCGGAGAGACAAGTTCTCTGGCAATTCCCTGCAACTGCGGCCATGCGGCGATTGCGGTGTCCACAGGAATGTTGGACTGATTCTTGTTGTCAGGTTCATTGAAGCCAAGGAGGATCGGAAGATGCTCCGTACTGAGTTTTGCAAGCAAAGCGGGACTTGTCTTCGGGTACCAGCCCCACACCATGGGGAAGAAACGCATCGAGGGTGTCGTGGTGGGCATGCCACTGGTGGACGGATTGGCACCCCAGTTGTAGTACCAGGATGTAATGAGGTTGGTCTCGATGGGCGCAGCGCCCGCGAGACCCTTTTTGCGATCGTGACCATTGAAGCTCTTCTGGAACGGCTCACTGCAGGCTGTGAGCGCGAGAAATGCGGAACTGGCGGCGATGAATTCACGGCGGGAAATGGGCATCAGGAGTCCTCCGAAGTCGATTGTGATGAGCCGATGATCTCTCTGTGCTTATCGGCCAGGCTGAGAATAGCGGGCTCCGTCCAAAAAAACGGAGAATGAAACGAATGTAATCAGTTACATGTACTCGCAACCAAGTTAGATCATGTTTTCATCATGCTTGTCAACTACCCCATCACCAGGACCGCGCTTTCGAGCTACCCCTCAGCAGGGCAGCGCCTCAAGATACCGGCCGAGGGAGGCGTTATGGCGTCCCGCAAGAAGAGCATGAGGATGCCAAGCCACAATTTAGAGATCGGCTGCCGAAGGCAAGTTTTGGCGCCGGCTTTAAATCTTGAAGGGAAGACCCTCGGGCGTTTCGGTCAAGTATCCGGAGCTCGGGCATTTCCACTTGCTCAACCCCGCAAGTGGTTGCTTTTCGACTCTTATGGCAAATAGTGCAGAAAAGATGGGGAAAAGTCCTGCCCTCGCGCGTGACGTCAATCGGACTGCCTGAGAGCGCAAAAGGGCGCCATCCAACGGCACTTTCTTGCGGGAAAGCGCCCATCGTTGCGTTACTCGGCTGGGCTTGCTGCTGTCCTGGCGGTCGCATTCCCCGCGGCGCGAACCGGAGCCTTCTCTCCCGCAGTCAAAGTTGTCCAGGGACCAGCCTTCATATCGTGCAGAATCGGCCTCTCCCAGTCGAACTGCGGATGCGCCTTAAAGAAGGGCGCGGCCAGAAAGTCTTCTCCACAGGGATGGCCGGCCCGCCCGATAAAGCTCATCCGCGCCGCCAGATCGGAGTCCATCACCTTGCCGGTCACAGCTCCGCCAGGATTGAAGGGAGGGTCGCCCCAGACCGGCTCTCCCCGTGCGGAGGTCTCCTCATGTCCGCACAAGCTGCGCACGCCAGGGTCGATTCGGTTCTCGAACACGTCGAAGTGGTCGGAGAGATACGCCTCAGCCAGCGTGGTATCCAGCTTGCCGTAGTACCGCTTCATGAACTGCAGCGCCCGGAGGTGGCGCGCGTTCATGGAGCTCTGTGGATTATTGGGATCAAAGCCGGGCGTATCGTCGCGAATCACCAGAGGGTCCTGAGAGAAGTTGGCGCTGACAAAGTAACCGTCCTTCTTGACAGTCAACGGAGTATGGCGCAGCCCCAGCTCCAGGTAGCCAATCTCGCCCGTCTTGCGATCCCCGACGAGCCACGAATTGGCATAGCCGCCGTTGTTGCCCTTGCGCATGATGGCGGCATACTGCGCAATCGAGCCTGCATACTGCATCGCCTTGCGCGAGCGGTCGAACTCGGCGATTCCATGCACATCAAATCCCTTGGCCATGGGCAGAGTGGTCTCGGTGATCATCAGTCCGGAGGCGTTCACACCGAAGTCGTCCTGGCTGGTGATGATGCCCGGAGAGCCATCCATGAAGATGCGATAGCCGTGCTGCGGGACGATATCGAAGGCCACCGTCCAACGCTCGCCCTCCGCATACGGGGACCAGTTGCTGTGCGCGATTACGATCGCGCCATCCCGAGTGGCAGAGCCGGTGGCGATAAACGCGCTGCATTTGCCGGGCGCTACCGCGGCCCGCGGCGCAGGCTTGCCCTCTGTGGCGTCGATCATGGGCAGGTAGTAGCCGGTAAGCTCCTGATCTCCGTTCAACGCCACCACATCCCACAGGTCCAGCTTGGATCCCTGCGCCTTCAACCCTGCGGCGATCCCCTGCAACTCCTGCTGGTACTCCGGATCGAGATTCGGCCAGAGGACGTTCTTGCCGGCCTGACGGAAGAACTCCCAGGGCCGCTTGTCCAGATGCACCGCCTCCACGACATAGACATGCACGTTATCTTCAATCTCCCGCGCCAGCAGGTAGCCGTGCTGAAACCCTATCTGGCTGGGTGTTCCCTGCAGGTGCACATAGGTCCACCCGCTTTGATGAAACTTGTAGGCTCCCCGCAGCCGCGCGTCCGGTGCGGAGGACCTCGCCGGAGATGTTGCCGCGGTCGCGGCCGCCGAAGCGGCGAGTGGGGAGAGGGCAAGAAAGAGCAGAGCAGCAAGTCGCATATCGGTTGCTCCTGAGGATCGGTTGCCGCCACCAAGGACAGAGGAAGCGGTGATGGAAACAGTGGAAGTCTGAGTTACATCAGGTTAACGCCATTGCCGCCGATCACGGTAAAAACATCGAAGAGATTCGTCAGCCCCAGCAGGTGGCGGATCTGTCGGCTCAGATGCATCAGTTCCACACTGCATCCCTCCGACCT
>JAKART010000365.1 GCA_021819255.1 Acidobacteriota bacterium | reverse complement strand
TCCGATCTACAGCCGCAACCTGCACACTTTTGATGTCTCCCTGGACCGCGCCTGCGAGCTGGCGCAGCGCCTTCCCCGCAGCGCGGTGCGCGTGGCGGAGAGCGGAATCCATACCCGCTCCGATATGCGCCGCCTGCGTTCGGCGGGCTATGAGGCGTTCCTGATCGGCGAGTCGCTGATGCGGGAGTCGCGCCCCGGTGGGGCACTGGCGCATCTCTTGCGCGGCGAGCCGAGCGCCATGCTGGAGGCCTAGCCGCCATGTTCGTCAAGATCTGCGCGAATACCAATGTGGAAGACGCGCGGCTGGCCGCAGAGCTGGGCGTGGATGCGGTAGGCTTCGTCTTTGCTCCCAGCAAGCGGCGGGTGACGCCGGAGCAGGTGGAGCGGTTAACGCCCGAGCTGCCGCCGAAGATAGAGAAGGTGGGTGTTTTTGCCGGCCAGGATCCAATCGAGATTGCGGAGCAGATTCGGCGCGGCGGACTCACGGCGGCACAACTTCATGGAACCTTTGCTGCGAACCGGGCGCGCGATCTGCACGCAGCGTTCGGTGGCGCACTCAAGATCATCCAGGCGGTGACCTATGCGGTGGATGCCAATGCCACAGAACAGGCAGAAGCCGATGCCCATTTTGAACAGACCCTGAAGCGCGTCTTTGCCGAACCGGCCGTTTGGGCGGTGCTGATCGACGCCGCCAAGGCCGGAGCTTCGGGCGGACTTGGCATAGCCTTCGACTGGAAGCGCGTGGGAGGGATGGTGCAAAGAGCCATGGCTGGCCGCGCGCCGAAACCGAGGGTGATCCTGGCCGGAGGGCTGCGCCCGGAGAATGTTGCGCAGGCGATCGCGGAGTTCCAACCCTGGGGCGTGGATGTAGCCAGCGGCGTGGAGGCTGCTCCGGGCAAGAAGGACCCGGAGCGTCTGCGCGCGTTTGTGGAGATCGTGCGCCGCGCCGCTGACGGCTGACGTCCTTGTCGTGATGGCCGCGCTTTTTCACCTGCGGGTGAGGCAAACGCAGCGTTGTTGCCGCTCCTTTGGATCCAGCGGGCGATCCAGCGGGCGGTCCAGCGGTCTATTCGCCGAGCGACCCACCGAGCGACCCACCGAGCGACCCTCCAATCTACGCTTGACCCTTTGCGCCTTCCCTTTCCATCTCCCGGAGTTGCCGCCACACCACATCCACCTGCCGCTCCAAACCATCCACGTCGCCATCGTTCTGCAAAAGGATGACATCGTCCGGGCAATGAATCTGCTTTTGGATTTGCAGCCTCCGCCAGGCATCGGCAGACAGAGCCGCACGCTCTTCCGCGGTGAGGGTTCGCTCGGCGGCAATCCGGGCGATGAAGCGCTCCACCTTCACTTCGTCGGGGGCGGTCACCATCAGCACCTTGTCAAAGCGGCTGCGCCAGCCGCCGATTGACCCATACTGGGTGGAAAAGATCAGCGCCGACTCCACTACCACAATGGCGTGCGGCTTGGCTGTGGCCAATTCGGCCATCTGCATGGCTTGCTCCTCAATCACCGCCGGATGGATGATCGCATTGAGTTCCTCCACGCGGGGCCGCTGAGCATCAAAGGCCAAGGCCGCCAACCGCTTGCGATCGAGCGTTCCATCGGCGGAGAGAACCTCCTGGCCGAAAGCCGCAACAATTTTTGCAAAGGCCGGCCGGCCGGGCTGCATGAGTGCGCGGCCCATCTCATCGGAGGACAGAACCAGGGCGCCTCGTTCGGCGAGCATGCGGGCCGCCGTTGACTTCCCGCTGCCGAGCTCGCCGGTAAGCCCTACGCGCAACATGCTGGTTCAGCCCCTCCGCAGCTCTGCGGCTTTCACCGTGTTCGCCATCAGCAAGGCGATCGTCAATGCGCCCACTCCGCCGGGAACTGGAGTGTAGGCTGCCGAGACTGCGAACGCGGCCGGATGGACGTCCCCGACCAGCGTCGATCCACGCTTGGCGAAACCGGCATGGCGCGCCGCGTCCCCTGGGAAGAAGCGCTCCAGATCCTCAGCGGTGACGATGCGGTTGATTCCGACATCGATCAAGGTTGCACCCGGCTGAACCATTTCGGGCGTCACGAATCCCGGCCGTCCGATAGCTGCAATGAGAATGTCCGCCTGACGGGTTATGGCCTCCAGATCCTTGGTCTGCGAGTGGCAGACCGTCACCGTGGCACTGGCATTCACCAGCATGACGGCCAGCGGCTTGCCTACGATGTTGGAACGCCCGATCACAACCGCCCGCCGGCCGCGCACGGCAATGCCGCTGCGGTGCAACACCTCCATAATGCCTGCCGGAGTGCATGGCGCAAGCACCTTCTCCAGGGGTGAACCGTTCTGCAATCTCCCGGCATTGATCGGATGGAAACCATCCACGTCCTTCTCAGGAGCAACAGCCTCCAGAAGACGCGTGGTATCCACGTGCTGGGGCAGAGGAAGTTGAATCAGGATGCCATCGATCTCCTCCCGGGAGTTAAGCGAAGCCACAAGTTGCAGAAGTTCGTCGGTGGTCGCAGTGGCCGGAGGCGTATGCATCTCGGAGTAGATTCCCAGCTCCCCGCAGGTCTTTACCTTGCTTCGCACATAGATCTGGGAGGCCGGATTCTCGCCGACCAGGAGGACGGCCAAGCCGGGAACATGACCACGGGCGCGAGCGGAGTTCACCCGCTCGACGAGCTCTGATTTGATCTGCGCGGCGATCGCGATGCCATCAAGGATCCGCGGAACGCTGGAAGTGAGAGTAAGAGACATAGCAACAGAATATCGCGGCCGAGAGCTGCGGGCGGAGAGTGGCAGTTCGGATTCGGGCGAAGGAAGGCCACAAAGGAAGGCTACAATTGTGCCGGCAGTTCATGTGGCTCGGCCTGAGCAACGACGCAAGGGCTCTCTCTGCCTCGCATCCGAGGGCTCGAAGGTCCGGGGGCAGAGACCCTACGCGGGACGAAATCACGTTTACGTTGGCAACTTCTTTCCCAAGAAAACGTTCCAATGAAGTAGAGGCGGGTGGGCCACTGTCGCCGGCCATGGGAGGTTGCCCGATGAATCCATTCAAAGACAACCCAAACTGTGTCGAGCGCTTTACGCCTACGGATCTGCTGCGGCTGCGCAGCGAGTTGCTGCAGTCCGGCGTTGACTCCTTCCAGGCCGCCGAGATCGTAGCCAGCTTCCTCAGCGGCCGCGGATATGGAGTCTCTCATCAGGAGGCTCGCGACGTCGCTTCACGCATTGAGGTTCCGGGCTGCACCGTGGATCTGATTCAGCGCGAGCTGGAACGCGTAGCTTACGTCATGTAACTTCGCATTCGTACTCTCGTAGCGGAGCCGGCTCAATCATGGGCCAGAAGTTTGTTTCGACGGCTTGCAAGACTGGCGGGCTCGCTCACAAGATACTGCGAGCAGCCCAGCACGCGATCGCCA
>JAKART010000364.1 GCA_021819255.1 Acidobacteriota bacterium | reverse complement strand
GGAGAGGTCTTCCACTTGATGTTGCAGCCGATGCCGGGGCGCTGCTCAGCGCCGGGTTGGCGGCCGGCGATGACATCTTCGATGGCTGCGCGGAGATCTCTGCCGGTGACCGGCTCATCGTTGCCGAAGCCATGGCGGCGCGGACGGCTGTCGTCCAACTGGCCGCGATAGACCAGCCGCAGTCCGGAGTCGAAGAGGAAGAAATCCGGCGTGCAGGCTGCATGATAGGCGCGCGCCACCTCCTGGGTGGAGTCCAGAAGATAGGGGAAGGTCCAGCCGAGGCGGCCGGCCTGTTCGCGCATGGGCTCGGGCGCGTCCTCAGGATACTGGTCGATGTCGTTGGACTGGATGGCCGCCATGGCGACAGGCCCGCCGCCGGTCGGGCCGTAGTAGTCGCGCCCGATCCGCGCCAGTTCAGCCTCCACATGCTTTACATACGGACAATGAACACAGACGAACATCACCAGCAGACCCAGCCTCTTCGCTGATTTGGTGTTTACAATTTCAGCAAGACTCAAGTTGGTACCGGTGACGACGTCGTACAGGCGAAAGTCTGGGGCCACCAGTCCCAGCGGCTCCATGGCGGACTCGGTACGGCTCATAAGGATCTCCCCTTGACAGGATAGCGTTGAGTTACTTTCGGCGAAGTTTACTGTCTCGCCATTCTTTCCAACCGCGCGAATGCCGTACCCTAACAAAACTCCGACTTGGGATCTTTCCGCATCCAGCTTGAGGTATGATGCTGTTCCTATCCTTCATTCGCAACCTGCTGATTACATGTGGGTTCTGTCGCAGATGGCGGCCGGCCGGACAGTGCCGCGGTTTGCGAAGGCTCACAACTGCCGCTCTTGTTCTTGCCGCGTGGGCCGGCTCCGCCGCCACGGCTCAGGCAGGGCACGGGAGCTTTTGGGGGCTTCAGCCGCTGCGGCAGGTGGATCGAGTGGCCGCGAATCCAGACTTGAATGCGCTGCAGAGCCTGAAACAGAGGCTGCCGGAGTGGGATCAGGCGCGGAACCAAAGTTCGGGCAGCGTGGATCTAAGCCAGGTCTTGCATCTCGCGGTCGTATTGAGCCGGGATGCCGCAGCGGAGGCTGCCTTTCAACGGCAGCGGGTGGAGCAGCAGAGGCCGGGATCGCGTTCTTATCACCATTGGGTGACACCGCAGCAGATCGGTGAACTGTTTGGACCTACGATGCATGATCGCGCGGCGGTGATCTCCTGGCTGACCAGTCAAGGATTGACGGTGGATTCAATGGATCCGAACGGATTGATCATCCGGGTAAGCGGATCGGCGGCGTTGGTTGGGAATGCATTTCATACCAGCTTTGGAAGCTTCAACGTGGCGGGAGAGCGGAGGTTTGCAGCACTCTCTCAACCTCTGATACCGGCCGCGCTGAGCGCGGTGATTCGATCCGTACACGGGCTGGTCGAGGTTCGCTACGCGCCGCAGTCGAGCTTCAAGGTCCAGACGATTCCTGGGGTAGCCGGTCAACTCCAAACAAATATCCAGAGCGGCGTCCAAACGGATCTTGGCGGAGGCGTCTATGGCATTCTTCCGCAGGACTTTGCAAGGATCTACGACATCGCCAGCGTTTACAGCAGTGGAGACAAGGGAGCGAGCATTGGATCGTCAAGTTCGGCTCAGGCACAACATATCGCCATCGTCGGCAAGTCGCGTATCGTGGCCGGCGATATAGCCAACTATGAGGCTATTGCGGGATTACCCAGCGTGCAGCCCAATGTGGTCTTGGCCGGCGGCGATCCGGGTGTCGCAACCGGAACCCAAGCGGATTTGGCCGGCGAGGCGACGTTGGATGTGGAACGAGTGATTGGTACAGCTCCGGCGGCGCAGCCGGATCTGGTGATCAGTGCGAACTCCTCGAATGAGGATGGAGTGGATATTGCGATTGCCTACAACATCAATACGCTGCGTGACCCGGTGATGAGCATCTCGTTTGGGGTCTGCGAGTCCGAGAGCGGCTCAGCGGGAATTGATTATCTCAAGACTGAGTTCGAGACCGCGGCCAGTGAAGGAATCTCTACGTTTGTCGCCGCGGACGATTCCGGCGTCGCAGGTTGTGACAAGCCCTTTCAGACGCCTCCAGCTTCTCAAGTAAGGAGCATTAATGCGCTCTGTTCGAGCGATGCCGTGACCTGTGTTGGAGGAACCGAGTTCAACGATTTTCTGAATCCCTCGTTGTACTGGTCTGCGGCCAACTCGAATGATGGATATGAGTCGGCGCTCTCCTATATTCCGGAAGGAGCATGGAACGAACCCACGACGGCCAACACCCAAGGCCAGACGATATACCGTGTGGCTGAGGGCGGGGGAGGGGCCAGCGCCTATGTCTCGAAGCCGCTTTGGCAGACAGGGACGGGCGTGCCCAACGACGGATTTCGTGACGTCCCGGATCTAGCCTTCACGGCAGCCGAGCATGATGGATACCTGGGATGTTATGCGGCTGCCGGGGCCAGTTGCGAGACGACCAATAAAGGCACGACTATCTCGATCTTCTATGGGACCTCCGCAGTGGCGCCCGGAATGGCGGGCATCGCCGCGCTGCTGAACACGAAGATGGGAGCTGCGCAAGGAAATCTCAATCCGATGCTCTATGGGTTGGCAGCGTCGAACCAGGATGTCTTCCACGCCATAACGCCGGCCAGTTCGGGCGTGACCGGGTGTACCAGTACGGAGCCTTCCATGTGCAACAACAGCACGCCGGGCGTATCCAGTCTGAGCGGCGGCCTGGCGGGGTACAGCGTGGGAGCTGGATACAACCAGGCGACAGGGTTGGGGTCAGTCGATGTGGCGAAGCTGCTTTCGGCGGCGGCGACGGGAGATGCGACGGGAGGAAGTTTTGCCCTTGCAGCGGCCTCTTCTGTCCCATCCGCGGCTCCGCAGACCCAATCGGCGATCGCGACCTGGACGCTGACTGTAACGGCGCTGCAGAGCTTTGCCGGAACGGTGTCGTTGACTTGCGCTGTGGCGCCGGTGACGAGCCAGCCGCCGCTATGTTCTGTATCTCCTGCCAACGTGAGCCTGAGCGAGTCGGGTACGGCGACTGCCACGGTCTCGGCGGTAGCCCAGGGAGCGGGCGGTGGTTGTCTGGCGCAGTCTGGTCAGCCGCGGAAGCTGGAAGCTGATGGCGAACAGCGTGAACTGCTTGCCGGATTGCTGTTTCTTTGTCTCCCCATCTGGGGACGGTGGGCGCGCGCGAGGCGTTCTTTTCCACATTGGCAACTGCTTTGTCTGCTGACGATAGGATTGGGCGCGGTGAGTGGGTGCGGGGGAACGTCTGGCAGCTCGTTATGCTCGAACTCGTCCGCGACGGGAGCCACGTCGGGAACCTATACCATCACGGTGACCGGAACGAGCGGGAATTTGGCAGTCTCCGCTCCTCTGACATTTATTGCGAATTGAATTCGTTTAAAGAT
>JAKART010000011.1 GCA_021819255.1 Acidobacteriota bacterium | reverse complement strand
CCGCTCAGCGGCATCAACGCTGCCAGCATCACCGGGCTCCAGGCCTCCACCAACTCCGAAGCTGTCTTTGTCGATTACACCCTCCCAACGACCGCAAAAACCGGGGCCGGCATTCTGCCTCTCTACCTGCCTCCGGCCACCGGCACTGGGCCTGGGACGCTCAATTTCCTCACCCTGAGCAATGGAGCCTCGGCCTCATCAGCCCCCGAATCCGGGGTCTTCAGCACAGATAACTTCACCTACTACGTGGGCACGGGCTCCAGCGATGGACTCTCCGCCGACAATGATGTCCATGAGATCACCCTGACCTACCCGGCCGGCGGTCCACCGACGGCGGTTGAAAATCCCGGAGCAATCATCAGCCCCCAACTCCCCCTGGAGAGCGGATCCGGATATGCTCCCGTCAACCTCATCGCGCAGTACCCGAAGAAGACACTCAACTAACCGTCGGGAAACGCAACGCGCCGAAGCTGACTGCTTCGGCGCGCTTTTCTTGTCTGCTGCAACGCAGGGCATTTGAACCCGCTGACGATCGGACGAGCCGGATCGGCATCCGGCTGGCCTGAGACGGCCTAGACCATTTTCCCTGAAGGTGGAAGCAAGGGGAACGACTCCTGTGGGCGTTTTCCTCAATGAAAACGCCACTGAACGCCCGCTTCCGTACACCCATCATCAGGGAAAATGGTCTAATAGGCGTCGCCGCCGTGCGTCGTGTCCAGGTTCTCAAACCGGGTGAAGTCGGAAAGATAGGCCAGTTGCACGGAGCCGGTGGGACCGTTGCGCTGCTTGGCGATGATAATCTCCGCCTTGCCCTTCAGATCCTCGTTCTCGCGATCGTAGTACTCCTCGCGGTGGATGAACGCCACCACATCCGCGTCCTGCTCGATCGAACCCGATTCCCGCAGATCGCTCAACAGCGGCTTCTTGTCGCCCGTGCGCTGCTCGCTGCCACGGGAGAGCTGCGAGAGCGCGATCACCGGCACGCCCAGCTCCTTGGCCAGCCCCTTCAGGCCGCGTGAGATGCTGCTCACCTCCTGCGTCCGGTTCTCAAATCGCTTCTGGGAGCCGGTCGTCGACCCGGTCATGAGCTGCAGATAGTCGATCACCACCAGATCCAGCGCTCCCTCCTGCTGGCGCAGGCGGCGTGCCTTGGCCCGCATCTCAGCCAGAGTAATGCCGGGCGTGTCGTCGATGAACATCCTGGAGTTCATCAGCCGGTCCAATGCGGCCATGAGCTTTCCCTTATCCTCACGGGGAATGAAGCCGGTCTGCAGCTTGCGGCTGCCCACCAGCGCTTCGCTGGCCAGCATGCGGCGCAGCAGCGACTCCTTGCTCATCTCCAGCGAGAAGACCGCGACGATCTTTCCGTCGCGAACCGCGCAGTTCTGAGCAATGTTGATCGCCCACGCCGTCTTGCCCATGCTCGGCCGGGCCGCGATGATGATTAGCTCCGAGTTCTGCAGGCCGCTGGTCATCTTGTCGAACTCGATGTAATGGGTGGCCAGGCCCGTGACCTCGCGGCCCTGCTCATAGAGCGCGTCGATGCTGCCAAAGGAGTTGGCGACGATCTCCGGAATGTTCGAGAAGCCGCGCTGGATGGCGGAGTCGGCAACCTCGGCCAGCCGGACCTCCACGTCGTTGAGGACCTTGGTCGCATCCTCGCTCTGCTCGGCAGCCGCGGCCATCCCCTCATTGAAGATGCCCAGAAGCTGGCGAAGCAGGCTCTTGTCCTTCACGATCCGTACGTAGGACTCGATGTTCGGGTTGCGCGGAATGCCCTCTGTCAGGAAAGCCAGGTAAGCTGCCCCTCCAATCGCATCCAGTTCCCTGCGCTTGGTCAGCGCATCCATCACCGTGATCAGGTCCACCGCGTGACCCTGGGCCAGCAGATCCACCATCACGCGGTAGATGCGCTGGTGCGAATCCAGGGCAAAATCTTCCGCGCGGAGCTTTGCCGTGGCGTCCGTGATGGCTAGCGCGTCCAGCAGCATGGCGCCCAGCACCGTCACCTCGGTCTGGACCGAGGAGGGCAGACCGTCGTTCCGGGGAGAGATCGTGCTCAAGGACGCCATACGTTTCCAGTGTACGAGCCGCTTTGCCGGTGGAGAACTGGGGCGCGGATGTGGACTCCGGGGGCCATCCCCGCAGCTTACCCATCCGCGCGCCGATTTGCCCGCCGATTTGCGCGCCGAATCCGACCGAGCCAGAACTATGCCCAAGGATTCGAGCGCGAAGGTCCCCTTCTCCACTCCAGCCCCATGCGCCCCTGAAGAAAAGCTGGACGCATGGGACCGTTTCAGCGCCAACCAGCCGGTTACTTGGCGTCAGCGTGCCTCTGCGCGCAGTGGCTGCCCTGGCGGCCGCACAGGCACTCGTTCTCCGCCGCCGCGGTGGCGCTGCGCTGGGCGTAGACCTTCTGCGCCGCCACCAGGCCGTCGCCGAACTTGGCCCCAAGTTGCGGAACCGACTTGACCACCACCTGCTCCAGCGCCCCGATCAGCGCAATGGTGTCCATGTAGTCGAAGAAGCCCAGATGCGCAATACGGAAGATCTGACCTTTCATCTCCCCCTGGCCGTTCGTGATCACCGCGGCAAAGCGCGCCTTCAGTTCCTTGACAAACACACCGGAGTCCACGCCCTCCGGAGCCAGAACGGCGGTTGCGGCTGCGCCGGAGGTCTCCGGAGCGAACAACTTCAGCCCCAGGGCTGTCACCGCGGCTCGGGTCATCGCCGCAACCGTCTCGGCGTTCTCCACCAGGCGCTTGCGGCCCTCCACCAGGCTTCCGTCACCCTGCGCCGCGATCCAGTCAAAGGCCGCTCCCAGAGCCGCAATCAGCGCTACAGCCGGGGTGTAGGCGGACTCGCCCGCTTTGGCGTTCTTGCGCTCCTTGCGCAGGTCAAAGTAATAGCGCGGGTTGTAGGTGGCCTCCATGCGGTCCCAGGCGCGCTGGCTTACCGCCAGATAGCTCAGTCCCGGCGGAATCATCACCGCCTTCTGGGAGCCGCCTACCAGCACATCCACGCCCCATCCATCCATGTCCAGGTGGGTGGTGCCCAGGCCGGTGATGGCATCCACCACCAGCAGCGCCTCCGAGTTTGAGTCCCTGAGCAGCTTGGCGATGGCGGGAACACAATGGCGCACGCCCGTGGAGGTTTCCGTTGCCTGCATGAAGACGGCGCGCGTCTCCAGATGCAGCAAGGCCTTCACCTCATCCAGCGAGAAAGTCTCGCCGTAGGGAGCGCTGACCACATCGACATGGCAGCCAAAGGCCTTGGCCAGGGCTGACCAGCGCTCACCGAACTTGCCGGCGGTAAGCACCAGCACGCGGTCGCCCGGCGAGGTCAGGTTGGACACCGAGGCCTCCATCGCTCCGGTTCCCGAGCTGGAGAGCAGGATCACGTCGTTGGTAGTGCCAACGAACTCCTTGAGTTGACCGAGCACGCGCGTGTACAGGGCGCGAAATTCGGCCGTGCGGTGATGAATATCGGCCGCCGCCATCGCAAACTGCGCGGCGGGAAGCAGGGGGGTGGGTCCAGGCGTAAACAGGCGTGTTTTTCGAATCATGGTCTCTATTTTAGCCGTTTCACCCCAACCGGCTGCCTGACGCCGTTGGGATGGCGCGCATCTCTCACCTCTTCAATCCCACTACAGCCGTGAAGCCTTCCTTGAGCCGACTCACGCAGCCGACTCACGCAGCCGACTCACGCAGCCCCGGCCGCACCCGCCAGGCTCGCCGGTACACTGAATCAGGGAGGCAACCGGGCGGTGGCCTCGGCGAGTGTGGCCGGAGGCGCGAAGGCGGTAAACCCCGATAGATCGGAGAGGATTCATCATGGCTGCGATTGGAGACAAACTAGGCAAAGATATTGTGGAGGCGATGAAGGCGCGCCGGCAGGATCAGCTCACCGCTCTGCGAATGGTCAAATCTGCCCTGCGCGGCAAGGAGATCGACAAGCGCGAGCCGTTGACCGATGCCGAAGAGCAGGCGGTGTTGACCACGCTGCTCAAGCAACGGCGGGAGAGCGTCGAGCAGTTCACCAAGGGCGGCCGCCCGGAATTGGCCGCCAAAGAGCAGGCCGAGATCGCCTGGATTGAAGGCTATATGCCCCAGGCCGCGGGCGAGGACGAGCTGCGTTCGTTGGTGATCGCCGTCGTGCAACAGATCGCCGCTGAGAACGGCGGGACGCGCCCCGGACCCAAAGAGATGGGCATGGTGATGAAAGCTGCGCAGCAGAAGATCGCCTCCAGCGGCCTGCGCGCCGACGGCAAGCTGGTCAGCGAACTGGTCAAGGCGGAGCTGGCCAAAGGCTAACCATTTCAATGGCGGCGCGGCGCGCCTGACCCTCCCCTAACCGAGCTTGGGGTGCAGCGGCAGGAAGCCGGCTTTCTGCTGATAGGCGTAGGCCAGCAAGGCTGCCTTGGCGTCCCCATAGAGTGGCGCTAGAAAGGTGATGGAGACCGGCGTGCCGGGCCCGCCGTAGTCCGGCCACGGATCTTCCGGTCCGGCGGCAAACGGCGGCGCATCCGGCCCGCGTAACCCGTTGGGAACAATCACCGCCGGTTGACCGCAAAGGTTGGTGGCCACCAACTGCTCCCCGTCGCTGGGAGCCACGATCACATCAAAGTCGGCGAAGAGCCGATGCATGGCCGCCAGCGCCAGGCTCCGAGCACGCTCGGCCTGGATGTAATCCACCGCCGGAATCAGCCGCGCGGCACGGAAGATGTTTGGCCAATCATCGGACTCCTGGCCCGCCAGCAGAGCATCTCGGCCGGAGGTGGTGAGCTCGTCGAACGCGGCGGCGGACTCGGCGTCCAGGATGTTCAACAGCGAAGAGAAGTGGAAGCCGGGCAACTCCACCGGCGTCAACTTCACACCCATGCCGCGCAGAACCTCCAGGGTGTGCGCGTGGAACCGGTGATCGTAACTGCGCTGCGCCAGATCTCTCCTGCGCCGCTCTTCCCTCTTCTTCTGCGCCGCAGGGCTCAACTTGCCGGCCGCCTCCGGCGCAGCCGGCCTCGATGTAGGCGCCGCAAAGGCGGAAGCGATGTAGCCCACCCGCAGCGTCTCCCAACTAGCCGTCAGATCAGTGTGGAAGGGCGCCGGCTGCACGCTCTGGTCATACCCGTCCGGGCCGTAGATGGCGTTCAGCACCAACGCGCAGTCCTCCACCGAGCGCGCAATGGGACCGATCTTGTCCATCGACCAGCTCAGCGCCATCGCGCCGGTGCGCGGCACCAGGCCGAAGCTGGGACGAAGTCCTGTCACCCCGCAGCGCGTGCTCGGAGAAGAGATGCTGCCCAGAGTCTCGGTGCCAATGGCAAAGCCCACGCAGCCGGCTGCGGTCGCGCTGGCGCTGCCGGCGGAGCTGCCCGAACTTCCCTGCTTCGGATTCCACGGATTGCGGGTACGTCCGCCGGGTTTGCCGGAGCCCTGCGGATAGCCCCACAGATCCCCCATCGCCAGGGCGCCCATGCTGAGCTTGGCCACCAGCACGGCGCCAGCCGCATCCAGGCGCTTCACCACCGTAGCATCCTCCGGGAAGCTTTGCTGCTCGAAGCCGGCCGCGCCCCAGGTGGTCGGATAACCTTTCACCGCCAGCAGATCCTTCGCGCCCCAGGGAATACCTTGCAGCGGGCCGCGATCCTGGCCCGCGGCGAACGCGCGGTCCGCCGCCTCGGCCTGGCCCAGCGCGCGCGCTTCCGTCAGAGTGATGACAAAGTGCAGCATCGGGTCGTAGCGCTTCAAACGCCCCAGATAGAGCCGGGTAAGCTCTACCGAACTCAGCTTGCGCAGGCGCAGCAGCTCCCCGAGCTGGCGCACCGTGGCAAAGGCAATCTTCTCCTCCTCTGAAGTCGAGATCCCAGCGGCCGAGATTCCAGCGGCCAAGATCCCGGCGACCAAGATCCCGGCGACAGAGGGAGCCGGTCCAACCACCACCGGCCGCGCCGCTGCGGACCGCGGACCGGACGTCCCTGCCGGTACCGGATTGAAGACCGCCGTAGGAGCAATCCGGTTGGGCAGATCCAGCTTACGCACCTGCAACGCCATGCTGCGCTGCTCAGTTACGCCATCCAGCATCATCTTGATCTGCGCCGGCGTCAGCTTCACCGCGGCAATCGCCGCCGCCGATTCAATCATCTCTGCCGTCACCGCAGGCCAAGCCTGCGGATCACGCGGCCCGGATTGAGCCGACGCCGAGCCGGTGGCCAGCGCCAACAGCGCTCCGGGAAACAGCGTGCCTCCCACTCCGGCAGCCGCGGAGACAGCCAGGAAGCGCCGCCGGGTTGCGTCGAGCCGTTCGCTATCGTACGCCTGGTTTGATCTCATCTCGCGATACTACATCGCAGCCCGGGTCTTTGCACTCTTTTGAAGATGCGAAACCAACGGATCCCGACGCCGCATGCCGACCGACCCAAATGGGCCCCACCTCAAATTCGTGGCTGGTCCGTGGCAAACTTCTTAATGTCGGCCAGAAGCGTCCGCAGGTTGCGGCGTGAAACGTACCACCTCCTGCCGGCGGGGTCCCAGATAAAAAGCCGCCTCACGTTCCCGTTGACGAACTGCGGGTCGAGAAATGCCCGCTCAACGGGATGCGCTTGCTCTTCAAGGATGTGTGGGAGATCCTGCGGGCTGACCTGGAACTTATCCTGGCCAACGACCCGCTCGCGATACTCGCCACCCCAGCCTGCCCACTGCATCTTGCGGCGGCCAACATTGGTCACTGAGATTACGACGTAGAGTCGATCGCACAAGCCCTGCATATTCAATGCAGGGCTTGCCATAAATCGCCTCCCGTTCAGGCCGCGCGAACCGAAACGCCGGAGCGACGCCTCGACTCTGATGTCGGAATTGTCTCGAAGGTCTTTGCGAAGGGTCCATCGCAACGTACCAGTGGACACGAATGCACCCCAGACTGCGAGGAAAGATGTCGGGTTCCAGGTCTTTCGCCAAGCCATGAAATGCACCCACATCCAGTCCGGGACGCGCACCAGCAGACCCTCCTCAATCTATCTTCTCTTCTCTGCGATCCTCTTGGTCTCAGCGATGAACTCATCTTCATTCTCGATGCGGACCGCCCCTGAAGCATCGTTCTTGCGGAAGACGACCAGATAGTCGTCGCCTCCCCTCACGATACTTGAAAAGACCAACCCTTGGACTCCCGCTTGCTCAATCTTTGCCGCAACCTCCATGGACGCTGCAAGATCGTCCTCGTCGAGACAGAGCTTGCATATTCCCCGTCCCTGTTTTGCAGAAAACAGGCCGTCCAACCGCAGCACCCGATCGAGGCTGACAGCCACGGCATAGACGATACGAGGATATTTCGCTGTGTTGATGAGCGCTTCCCCGCCAAGCCTCTTCTTGCGTTCCGTGGTCTCTCTGCCTGCCCCTGAGTCAGTCGCCGACAGATAGACCGCTCTCATCCCTTTGGCAGCAAAGCGGCCGCCCCTGGATGCTGTACCATCGCCATCCAGTCCTCAAGAAGCTGCGACTGTTTGGGGGTAAGGATCAAACCGGCTGTCCCTCACGCAAGCGGTCAAATTCCAGGACCAGATCGCGCATTCGCCCTTGGGCAATCATCTCCTTGGGCGTACTGCCCCGAAATGCAGCCAATGGAGTGGAAAGCCATTCCTTCTCTCTGGGGGCGACAACATAATCATCCATACGGGAAAGAAGCTCACGCAAATCGGCTGTCTTCTTACCCATCTGGCTCGTCCCTTTGCCAGCCTCCCAATTTTGGAGCGTTCTCACCGTAATCTTCAGCCCCTCCGCTAAGGCGGCCTGGCTCAGGCCTAGCCGTCCTCTGATTTCAGCCAAATCAGAGAATCCCTCCGGGGCGGTAGACGGAGGTTCATGCGCAAGAACATTCCGCTGCCGAAGAAGTTGCTTGAGATGCCGAAGGTCCCCGGCCAACTCCGCGTGAACAAACTTTTGCCGCCCGACGATCGTTCCAATATGAAAGGCGAAACTCGCCGAATGATGCGGGGCATAGAGAACGAACGAAGAGACCTTCGCGTCCCGAAGCGAGACAAGCATCCTTTCAAGATCACCGCCTTCCTTGGGATGGGAGACATACACAACGCTCACCCTCGCCCGGGCTTTGACCGTGGACCTCTTTGGAAGCTTGGTCACAAACCTTGGAGCGTAAGGCGCAAAGATCGTCCTCGCCTCCTCCAAAGCCCGGGGTTCAGTCCAGACAACGAGATCCTGAGATCGCCCTGCGGTTTCCATGCGTCCTCCTATCCGGAATCATTTTACGCAATTATTCGTCTAGGACGAAATTTTTATCTCCCCCAATTACCCCACCTGCCTGCCGATCCCTCCGTAGCTCCCAACCCGCATCTTCCAGATCATGCAGGAAATGCTGAAATCCCCCGCTTGTCACCGGGGCGGCATCCGCAAAGAATCGCACCCACGCGAACCCGCCGCAGTGCCCTCCACCGCCAGGACGCAAGCACCAACCGCCGCAGCAATCAACACTGCAGCCGTTCTACTCCGGCAGCGGCTCGTTGCGCGTCAGCAGGTAGTAGGCAATCGGCGTCACCACCAGGCTGAGGAACATGGAGAGCAGCAGGCCGCCAATCACCGCAATCGCCAGCGGCTGTAGCATCTGGGAGCCGGCGCCAAAGGCGAACGCCAGCGGCAGCATGCCGCAGATGGCCGCCGCGGCCGTCATCAGGATGGGGCGAAGGCGACGCTGCGCGGCCAGCAGCATGGCCTGGCGCGGATCCATGCCTTCACGGCGGTAGCGCTCGTCGGCATCCAGCAGCAAAATACCGTTCTTGGCCACAATCCCGATCACCATGATCGCTCCCATGAAGGAGGCTACGTTGAAGCTGATCCCCGTCACCAGCAGCGCAAAGACCACCCCACTGATGGAGAGCACGGAGGAGGCCAGGATCGCCAGGGGCGCTGAGAAGTTGCGAAACTCCGCCAGCAGAACGCCAAAGACCAGCACCAGAGCGAGCAGCAGCACCCGCAGCAGGTCGGCAAAGGACTTCTGCTGCACCTCGTAAGCGCCGCCATACTCCACGCGCACGCTGGGCGGCAGATGCAACGAGTTCGTCACGCGGCGCACCGCGGTCACCGCCGTGCCCAGATCGGTTCCTTCCAGGCTCGCCGTCACCACCACCAACTGTTGCAGATTTTCGCGATGGATCTCATGCTGCGGCGGCAGCTCGGTCACGTGGGTCATCGCGCCCAGCGTGGCCAGATGCCCGCTGCTGCTGTTGAAGACCGTGTTTTCGATCGCATCCAGCGAGCCGCGCGTCTCCTCCGCCAGCCGGATGCGAATCGTATAGGGACGGCCGGCGACGATCAGCGGCGCGTTGGTGGTCTCCCCATCCAGAATGGAAGTCGTATCTTCAGCGACCTCCGCCGGCGTAAAGCCCATGCGCGCGGCCAGCATCGGATCTACCTGGAAGTTGGTCGCCGGGCCGCTGCTGGTGTTCTCCACCCCATCCTCAACGTCCACCACACCCTTCACCTTGCCAATCGCCTTGGCCACGCGCGGCGCAATCTGGTCCAGCAGCGCGCCATCGTCGCCGAACAGCTTGATCTGGATCGGTTCCGGGGCGTTGGATAGATCCCCGATCATGTCCTGCAGCACCTGCGTGAACTCGACGTCCAACTCCGGTTCCTTGGCCAGAATCTGCTCCCGGACACTCTCCATCACCTGATCGATGCTGCGGCTGCGGTCGGACTTGAGTTTTACGGTGAAGTCCCCCGTGTTCGCCTCGGTCACCGCGGCCAGCCCTAGCTGAAGTCCCGTACGCCGGGAGGTGTTCTCCACCTCGGGCGTATGGCGCAGAATCCGCTCCACATGCTCCAGCACGCGATTGGTCTCAGCCAGCGAACTTCCCTCGGGCATGATGTAGTCCAGGATGAAGCCGCCCTCATCCATCTCCGGCAGCAGGTCAGAGCCCAGAGAGCGATACGCCAGGAAAGCGCCGGCGACCAGAATCACGCAGCCTGCGCCCAGCAGCAATGGCCGGCGCAAACTCCACTCCAGCACCCCGTGGTGCCAGCCAATGACGCGCTGCAGCAGCTTTCCCACATGGTGCTGCTCACCTGAAGGCTGTTCTGGATGCTCGCCCGACGGCCAGTCTGCGGCTTGCGCCTCTTCTTCCTTCTTCACGCGCAGCAGCACCAACCCCAGGCCAGGCGTCCAGGAGAGCGCCAGCACCAGCGAAGTCAGCAGCGCGGCCGTCATCGTAAGAGCCAGTGCACGAAAGAAGCTGCCGGTCACGCCCGTCACCGCGATCAGGGGAAGGAATACCACCACCGGCGTAATGGTAGAGCCGATCAGCGGCGTAGCGATCTCCCGCAGCGCCTTGCCCACGGCTTCAATCCTGCCCTCACCCGCGTCGCGGTGCAACACGATGTTCTCCACCACCACAATGGCGTCATCAATCACCAAACCGATGGCCGCCGCCAGCCCACCCAGGGTCATCAGGTTGAAGCTCTCCCCCAGCACCCACATCACCAGCACCGTCACCGCCACGGTCACCGGAATCACCAGACCGGCGATGATCGCCGAGTGCCAGTCGCGGAGGAACAGATAAAGGATCACGCAGGCCAGAACCAGTCCCAGAAGGATGGCGTCGCGCACACTGCGGATGCTCTCCCGCACCAACTGCGACTGATCGTAAAACGGTTGCAGGGTAACGCCCTTGGGCAGACTCTTGCGCAATTGGCTCAACTCAGCAGCCACTTCATCGGCCACGGCGACTGTATTGCCCGAGGGCTGGCGCGTGATGTTGATCAGTACCGCCGGATTGCCGTCGGCCGTCACCGTGGTATAGACGGGCCGCGTGGCGCTCACCACCTTGGCCAGATCCCCCACTCGTACCGGCGCTCCCTGCGCGGTGGTCTTCACCACCAGGTTGCGCAGACCGTCAATGCTATGCACCTGCCCGCCCACTAACGCCAGAACAAGCTGGTGATGCTGCTCATACAGCCCCGGGGAATCAATGATGTTGGAGGCGTCGATCGCACCGGCCAGATCGGAGATGGTCACTCCCGCGGTCTGCATCCGCGCCATGTTGGGAATCACCTGAAACTCTGGAATCGCGCCGCCCTGGACCGTCACCGTGCTCACCCCTTCCAGGCGGTTCAGCGGCGGCTTGAGTTGATAGGTTGCCAACTCCCATAGCTCGGTTTGCGAGAGCGTAGGGGAGGTAAGGCTGTAGCCGAGAATCGGAAAGGTGGCGAAGGTCAGGCGATGGGTGGTAATTCGCACCGTGGAGGGTAGCTCCTGCTGCACCTTGCTCAACGCTGCGTTCACCCGCTCCAGCGTCTGATACATATCCACGGACCAGTTGAAGAACAGGCTGATCTCCGCCGAACCACGGCTGGTGTTGGAGCGCACCGTCACCAGACCAGGAACGCTGTTCACCGCGTTCTCCATCGGCTGGGTGATCGTCACCTCCATCTGGCTGGCCGGCATCACCCCGTTATCCACGCCAATCACCACGCGCGGAAAGTTCGTTTCCGGAAAGACCGAGATCGGCACATGGAAGGCCGCATAGGCTCCGGCAACGGTCAGCGCCAGCACAAAGAAGAAGATGGTGCGCTTGGAACGCTCGATCCAAAAGCTCTTGCGCGCCGGAGCCTTGGAGCTATCCGCCGCCATCAGCTCTGGCCTCCGCCTTGGCCGTCTTGCCCCGCCGCGCCTTGGCCCGCATCGCCCTCCTCCGGCGGAGCCACATGCACCTTTGTCCCGTCGTCCAGGCCATAGCTGCCGCTGTCGATCACCACCTCGCGGGGGCTCAAGCCGCTCACGATCTGCACCCGCTTCACTCCCCGAATGCCCACGGTCACGCTCCTGAGATGCGCCGCGCCGTCGCTGCCCACCACCATCACCTGGAAGCCCCCTCCCTCGCTGGTCAGCAGCGCCGAGGCAGGCACCTGCAAGGCTTTCTGCGCGGTGCGGCCAACGATCGTGACATGGACCGGGGTGCCCGCCTTCAGACGGCCATCTGGATTCTTGATCTTCACCCAGACCTCGACCGTCGTCGAGCCCGGATCGAGCGCCGGGCTGATCAGCGAGACCTCGCCGGGAATCGCTGCCTCCATTCCCGGCGCGCTCACCTCCGCCTTGGCCCCCACCTGGATGTTTTGCGTCAGCGCCTGGGAGAGGTGCAACTTGGCGATCAGCGACGAAGTGTCCATTACCGTGATCACCGGCGTCCCTGCCGTTGCCATCTCGCCATCAAAGAGCGGCCGGTCGGTCACAACTCCTGCGATGGGGCTGCGCAGGTAGGCATAGCTGCGGCTCGCCTCGGCGTTCAGATACTTACCGCGCGCAGAGGTCAGATCGCCCTGCGCCGCCTTCTGGCTAGCCTGCTGGCCAACCCTTTGCAAGGCCCGCAGGTGCTGCTCGGCGGTGTCATAGGCTGCCTGGGCCTGCACCAGGGTCGCCTTGGCTGAATCCAGATCCCGGCCGGGGATCGCCCCCTCCGCAAACAACTTCTCGCGGCTCTCCACCAGCCCTTTCTCCAGATCCAGATTCGCCTTGGCCTGCTTCAGATCCAGCTTGGCCGCCTGCATCGCCGCCGGCTGCTGGACGCTGGTCGCTTGCTGATAGGCGGCCTGCGCTGCCTCGTAGGCTCCCCGATTGTCCACCGCGGCAGCCTCCAGATCGCGGTCTTCCAAGCGAACCAGCAACTGCCCGGCCCGCACATGCGCTCCGCGCTGGACATAAAACCGGTTCACCGGCGCGCTGATCTTGGGAGAGATCGCCGCTTCGGCCAGCGGCGAGAGAACCGCATCCCCCTCAATCTGCTCTGAAATCGCGCCGATCACTGGCATGGCCGCCTGCACATCCACCACGACATCGGCGGTGGTGTCCGCCGAGTGGCAGCCAACCATTGCCAGGCAGCAGGCCACGGCCGCCAGCCAACCCCCGGCCAGCGCCAGGCCGGCGCGCTCGCCGGTAACCCGGCCGACAGCAGATCTGCCGCTCTCTTTCACGCCCGCCTGCCACCCCCTCCCGGCGCGGTCCGTCGCCGGTTGCGGGTAGCCCAGTCTGAAGCCATCATGCACTCTCATCAAAACCTTCCCGTCAGTGTCTGAAGATTGGACAATGCCAGCTCATAACGAACCACGCCATCCGCGTCTGCCTTCTCTGTATCCAGCAAGGTGTTCTGCGCGTCCACCACCTCGAGTACCGTGCCCTCGCCACCCATGTAGCTGGACTCCGTCAAGCGCAAGCTCTCCCGGGCCGCGCTGACACTCGCATCCAGTGACGCCATCGCATCCCGCGCTGTGGCTGCCTCCGCATAGAATTCAGTAAGGTTGGCGATCAACCGCCGCTGCTCCGAGGAGACATCCAGCTTGGCCAGGTCGCGACGGATCTCGCTCTGCTTCACCTTGTGCTGGGTAGAGAGCCAGTTCCACACCGGAATATCCAGCGTCGCCATCGCAGAATAGCCCAGGTTTTTCGCGTTGTCTGGACCATAGATCGCAAACTGCGGCGCATCGATGCCGTAAGTCACGTTCAGCCCCAGGTCAGGAAGATACTCGGCCCGAGCCGAGACCACCTGCGCCTGGCTGGCCTGGAGCGCGGCCAGCGCGCTCTTCAGATCCGGGTTGTTCCGGCCGGCATCTTCATCCACCGTAGCGCGGTCGGGCAACATTGGCGGCGCGCTCACCTCGGTCGCAAAGGGGGTGCGCGGATCGGCGAACAGCAAAGCTCCAAGCTCCAGATGCGCCTTCAACGCCGCCAGTCTTGCGTCCTCCAGATCGCGGCTTCGCTGCTGCTCGGTCAGCGTCGCTTTGATGACATCGGCGTGCGCTGCCTGACGCGCCTGCTCGCGCTCCTGGGTAATCTGGACAAATCGGCGCGCATCGTCCACGGCCTGCCCGGTCACCTCGACCTTGGTATCGGCCGCCGTCACGCCGTAGTACAGCGTGGCCACTGCCGCGATCAGGCCGCGGCGCTCGATCTCCGCCTGTGCCGCCGCCTGCGCCTCCTCAGCGCTGGCGAGCGAGACAGCGCTGAACCTTCGCAGACCGAGCGTCTCATTCACTACGGCTTGGCTGGCGTACTCGTGAATCGCGTTGTTGGCGATGAACCGCGGAGCTGCTTGATTCACCACCTGCCCGATGCGGTTGGTGGTGCCGTTGGCCTGCGTAAAGAGATATTGGTTGTGGAACACCACGGACGGCAACAGGCCGGCCACAGCTTCCTGGTGGTCCAGTTGCGAGAGTTGCATCTGCGCCGTCGCTGCGGCAAAAGCCGGCTCGTTCTTCTCCGCCAGCCGGATGGCCTCCTCCAGCGAGAGCTTCGGCGCCGCCCGGTCCGCAGGATCCGGCTTGGCCGGAGCCGCCACGGCCGCAGCACCCGCCTGCCCCACGGCCGCCACGCTGCAGCGCAAGCAGACCGCCCCCAACGCGGCCACCAACCACGCCACCGCTCGCAGAGAAGATGAGACTTTGTGAATCATCCGCACCTCACATTAAATACCAACTGTATTGCCCCCTGGCGACTGGCTTGAAACACGAAATCTTCCCGGCGCCTCCAGTGTTGTCGCCGCACCCCGGACATAGGCGCAAAACCTCGGCCCGGGCTCGCCCACTTCCTTCCCTGCTCTCGACAAGCTCACGGCGGCTTAAGCCGGCAGCGGCGTCTCTGGTCCTGCGTGGGCAGCGCGCAGAATAGACCATTTTCCCTGATGATGGGCGTACGGAAGCGGGCGTTCAGCGGCGTTTTCATTGAGGAAAACGCCCACAGGAGCCGTTCCCCTTGCTTACACCCTCAGGGAAAATGGTCTAGCCCTTGCGAAAGCATGCCGTGGCGCCAGGCGATCCATGCGCTGCAAATGCAATAGACTTCCTACCATGAGTCTGGATCGTACGGATCTTTCTCTTGTCCTGCAACGAACCGCGCTGTTCTCAACCCTTACCCCCGAGGAGATTCACTTGCTGGCGGCGCGCGCGCTCAAGAGGCAGTTTACCAAGGGGGAGCTGCTCTTCTCCGAGGGTGAGCTCTGCCACGGGCTGCATGTCATCGCCAGCGGTAAAGTGCGCATCTTCAAAACTTCTCTCGGCGGGCGGGAGCAGATCCTGGCGGTGAACGTCAGCGGCGAAACTGTGGCTGAGCTCCCGGTCTTTGATGGCGGCCCTTATCCCGCCTCCGCCGTGGCGATCGATGAAGTGGAAATCATTTTCATCTCTCAGCAAATCTTTCAGTCCTTTTGTATGGAATGCCCTCAGGTCGCGCTCAAAGTTCTGGCGGTGGTGGGCTCTCGTCTTCGGCGGCTGGTGGGCATCATCGAGGAACTTTCGTTCACGACCATCCGCGAGCGGCTGATCTCCGCCCTGCTGCGCATGGCGGAGAGTCAGGGAGTCTCCACCAGCCGCGGCATCGAGTTCCAGTTGCCCGGAAGCCACCAGGAGCTGGCCAGCCAGCTTGGCACCGTGCGCGAACTGGTCTCCCGCAATCTGATGCGGTTGCAGGCGGAAGGTTTGCTTGAGGTGGATGCTCGTCAGATTGTGGTCAAGAACCTCAAAGGGCTTCGCGCCAGTCTGCATCAGGCCTCCGCCTGAGCCTGCGCAGCCGGAGACGGCGGCAAACCCTGCTGCGCCAACACGGGTTGCCGCGCCGCTCAGCTTGTCTTGCCTTCCAACTCCGCCACGCGCCGACGCAGCGCGCGCTCCTCCTGGAAGCGTTGGGTCTCATCCCGGATCACCGCGGCGATTCCATTCACCTTGCCCTCGCCGGAGACGAGCAGCGCCACCGTAAAGGCGATCGACAAGGCGTGGCCATCCTTGTGCACCGCGGGCACGCGCAACAGATCGGCGCCGTAGCGGGTGCGGCCGCTCTCCATGGTCTTCCGGTAGCCCTCCCAGTGGCGCTGCCGCAGACGTTCTGGAATGATCAGGTCCAGCGACTGCCCCAGGGCCTCAGTCCGGGCAAAGCCGAAGATCCGCTCCGCGGCAGGATTCCAAAACGTGATCACGCCCTTTTCGTCGGCCACCAGAATGGCGTCGCCGATCGCCTCCAACAGTTGTTCATAAGGAATCTCGGCTGCCATGCAATCGTCCTCCTCGAAATACTCGCGAGGCTCTGCAAAAATTCTTCCAACAACGGCTTGGAAACCGTCAGTGGATGTAGCCCTGATGCCGTCCACGGAGAGCGAACAAACTCAGCATACGGCAAGCGCGTGCTCGCCCGGGGCTGAGGCGAACGAGGAGCCGCCCAGCGCGATGCAACCCCTGCGGTCCAGAGCAGGTGGCAAACCAGGGGAAGACGGACCACTGAACGGCCGAGGGCCGGTTGCGAGTAGAACCCGATACCCAGGATAAAACTTCCCACCCAACCAAAGACCTGCGCATGGCCATGGCCTTGAATCCATGCCGCCGGCAGCGCGCCCAGCCCGTGGTGGCTGGCAATGGCCATCAGGCTGGAGAAACCCGGCAGCGTTCCCGGCAGCGCCATGAAGAAGATTCCGGTCGCAATCCAAAGCCGTAGCAGCACGCTCTTGCGCCGCTCCCGCGGCACCATCGCCTGGGTCGAATTTACCTGTCCGTTCTTCATGCTTGCCTCCACTCTCTAAAATTAGTTGGCGGGAAGCGCCTGGGCAGGTACTTTTGTCACTGCGCCGCCGTATCCGGTTGCGGTTTCATCATCCTATGAACCCGCTGATTCACACTACGGACTTCAACCAGACCCCCTTCATCGCCATCTGGGAGGTCACCCAGGCCTGTGATCTGGCCTGCGTCCACTGCCGCGCCTCAGCGCAGCCCGCGCGCCATCCGC
>JAKART010000363.1 GCA_021819255.1 Acidobacteriota bacterium | reverse complement strand
CTCCGCGGGGATTTCCGGTCGGCAACTGGACGGGCGGGGTTCTTCTGCAGCCGGCCTCAGCCCACATTACCGTCACACTCTCGCGCCGCTCCATTCAGGACTCCGAACTGTCCTACGCTGGTCTGCGCGACCAAGGCAGCCTGGGGTCTGTCCGCCAGGGAAGTATCTGGGGCGGAGTCATCGCCAACAGCGGAGAACTCCAGATCGCATCCAGCGGCGCGCGCGCTGGATGGTATCTGCAGGGAGGATTCCAGTACATCACCGGGCATCACGTGCCGATCAACCGGCGCGCCGATAGCGACCTAGGAGCCTACTGGACGGCGTGGAGCCGACCCGCGTCCGCCAGCCTCACCCTCGGCGTGAACTTCTTCGGGATGCACTATGCGGAGAACCAGTACGACTTCACCTACGGGCAGGGCGGGTACTTCAGTCCGCAGGCCTTCGCCATCGCAGGAGTTCCGGTCAACTGGACTGGCCGATCCCGGCGGCATTGGCGCTACAAGCTCAGCGGCAGCCTGGGCGTGCAGGGATACTATCAGGCAACGACGCCCTACTTCCCGCTGGATCCGGCTCTCCAGATCTCGCAGGGCAATCTCTACTACCCGGCGTCGACGACCATTGGCGCGAACTACAATTTTGACGGCGAGATCTCCTACGCCGCTCACCATCACTGGTTCCTGGGCGCCTACGCCGACTTCAACAACACGCGCGAATATGCCGAGTCGAAGGCCGGTTTCTTTCTGCGTTATGTCGTCGCTGCACAGGATGCCTCTTCCCCGTCCGCTTCTACGGAGCTGTTTCCCAGCACTGGGTACCGGCCGCTCCGCGTTCCATAGATCCTGGAGACGGATTCTGAAGACGGATTTTGAAGACGGATTTTGAAGACGGATTTTGGAGACGGATTCTGAAGACGGATTCTGGAGACGGATTCTTGTACGTAGGATTTGCCGGAGCGCAGGGTGAAGCGTTCTCTTTGAGCAAGAAGCTCGTCCATGTTCAGCCCCGCTGACACGGGCCGAAAGACGGCCTGAGCCACAAACGGTGAAGAGCGACGCGGCGCGAGACTTCTTCAGGGTCTCTTGAACCCTTGAACCGATTTCTTGACATAGCGAAAGACAACCCTGTACAAGGCCTCTATCGCCGGCAAGGTGCAATCGCCGGGCGGGAGGAGACGTATGCTTGCAGCTCCGCGAGGTCGATGCGACGGTCATCAACGGTGCGGACGGGAGATTTCATGAGTGGTGTGAGATCACTTTTGACGGTATCCAAGGCCGCTCTGCCCTGCGTCTTTGGCATCCAGAGAACTTTGCCACTCTCCGCCCGCTGTTCGGCTTTCCACGCGGAAAAGGAAGGCCCACGCCGCTGCTCCGCGCTCGGGCTTGCTACGTTGCTGCTCACGAGCCTGCTCTCTTCAGCCTGCGCCGCCCAAAGACAGCCGGGTCTGGCTCCGCTTCCGCCCATGGGTTGGAATGACTGGGCCCACTACCAGTGCGGTTTTACCGAGCAAACCATCCTGGATAACGCCCGGGCGCTGGTGCGCACCGGCCTGGCGGCTCGGGGTTATCGCACGGTCACCATCGACGACTGCTGGATGTTGAAGTCGCGTGACAGCCGCGGCAATCTTCAGCCTGATCCGCAGCGCTTCCCGCACGGCATGAAGGCTGTGGCCAAGGCGGTTCATGCGCTTGGACTGAAGTTCGGGATCTATGAGGATGCGGGCTCCCAGACCTGCGGCGGCTTTGCAGGCAGCGGCGTCCCGCAGGGTGGAGGACAAGATCACTTCCTGCAGGACGCCAGGCTGTTCGCCTCCTGGGGTGTTGATGATCTCAAGCTCGATGGCTGCAACGTCTATTCCGCCCCGGGGGACAGTCAGGACACCGCCTACCGCGCTGCGTATCGCGCCCAGAGCGCGGCTCTGTTTGAGACGGAGCGGCCCGTGATCTTCTCCGAATCCGCTCCCGCATACTTTCAGGGCACGGCGGATTGGTATGACGTCTTAAGCTGGGTCCGATCCTACGGCCAGTTGTGGCGCGAGGGCTCCGATATTGCCACCTTCGACGCCAAGGCTCCGGATGCGCCGCGCTTCCATAGCGTGCTCTGGAACTATGCCTACAACCTGCCGCTGGGCCGTTTCCAGTCACCCGGCAACTGGAACGATGCGGACTTCATCATCGGCGGCGATGGCGGCATGACGCCGGCGGAGACTCGCAGCCAGTTGGCGCTCTGGTCCATGATGTCGGCTCCGCTCATCCTGAGCTCCGATCTGAGCAGGTTGAGCCCCGCCGCCATCTCGGTTCTGGGCAACCGCGCGGTGTTGAGCGTCGATCAGGATCCGCTGGGACGGATGGCGACGCTGCTGCGCCGTACGCCGTCTTCCGATCTTCTGCTGAAAGAGCTTGCGGCCGGCCGCTACGCGGTAGCTGTACTCAACCGCACAGACCATCCGCTGCGCGTCGAACTCCATGCCGCCGATCTGGGCTTCGTGCAGACGGGCTGCCGATTCTCCTCGGTTGACCTTTGGAGCGGCGCCCGGCAGCCAGGCGCATTCACCTTGCAGGCCGATGTCGCAGCGCACGATACGGCCATCTGGAAGATACGGCCAGCCTCGGCCTGTGGCGCGCCTGCCCGCATGGGCGTGGTGACACGGCTGGCCCCCGGAGGCCACCGTGATCCGGAGAGCTATGTGTTCTGCCTGGCGGCGTCCGGAAAGGTGGAAGCCTGCTCCGATTCGCCGGCGCAGCGCTGGACGGTGACCCCTGCCGGTTCCCTGGAATCCTTGGGAAAGTGCCTGTCGGCGGCGAACGGCAAGCTGCTCATGCAGCCCTGCGTCTCCTCCGACGCGCAGCGCTGGAAGTATACCTTGACGGGTAATCTGATCCATCGTGGCGATCGCCTGTGCCTTACGGGCCGGGCGGCTCAGGGGCTGACGCTGGAGATGTGCGGTCGCCATCTGCTGGAGAACCAGACCTGGTCTTTGCCCAACGATTTCTCCCATCGCTGAAGGCCGGGCGCAGGAAAGATTGAAGCCTGGGGAGACGCCTGCGCGGAAACGCTCTATCTGACGCACATCGCCGCACAGGGAAGTTCCGGAGCGCAGCCGCAGGCTGGCGACGGCCGCCAGGAACGCAGAGGGATGAAGCGCCACTAAAGTCTTTTTTGTAGGAGCGTTCCGTTGCCTCAACCTTCATGGGCGTTTTCTTCAAGGAAAGCGCCACTGCAAGCCCGCTGCGGACAAGCCTGCTGCGGGGGATTCATCAACACGGAAAAAGCTATGGCAGGGCAGCTCGCTGGGTTGCGGGACGATCCAGGTCTCCAGGGAGCGCACCTCTCTCGCCTGGATCGGCTCAGGAAAGATCAGCGTGGGGAACGGACGAGTCTTGAAGGTGCGCGGCCTGCGGACTTCAGCCAGAGAATGCCCGCGCCAGGCCGTTATCGCCTCCAGAG
>JAKART010000362.1 GCA_021819255.1 Acidobacteriota bacterium | reverse complement strand
TCCGATCTGACGACTTCATCCGTACCACCAGCTCCCGGCACAAGCAAGCGGTGCAGCACCTCTTCGCCACCCTCTATGAGCGTGGTTTCATCGTTCTGAGAAGCTACACCGGCCAATACTGCGTCTCCGATGAGGCCTTCGTCGAGGTAGCGCCCGGCGAACCCTGCCCGGAGTGCGGCCGCATCACCGAAACACTCTCAGAGGAGAACTTCTTCTTCAAACTCTCCGCCTTCCAGCGTCCGCTCCTCGATCTCATCGAATCCGACCAGCTCGCGATCGCCCCGGAGACCCGCCGCAATGAAGTTCTGAGCTTCCTCAAAGGAGGCCTCAAGGATCTCAGCATCTCGCGCAGCTCCTTCACCTGGGGCATTCCGGTTCCCGAACCTGCGGCCAGCGCAGCGGCGCAAAAGCACGTCATTTACGTCTGGATGGATGCCCTGGCCAACTACATCACCGCACTGGGCTACGGCAGCAGCGACGAGGGTCTCCTCCGCGCCTTCTGGCCGGCCAACGTGCATCTGGTGGGCAAGGAGATCATCCGCTTCCACTGCATCTACTGGCCGGCGTTTCTTCTGGCGCTCAACCCCGAGCTACAGCATAAGAGCAGCCAAGCGCCGCCCGCCCTCGCGGCAGAGCGGCACAGCGCATGGGCGCGGAAGTGGCTGCCCCAAGCCGTAACGGCGCACGGATGGCTGCTGTTTGAAGAGTCGAAGATGTCCAAGTCCCGGGGCAACATCGTCCGCACAGAGACAATTCTTGACGCCTTTGGCCCCCTTTGCCCGCCGCTGGAAGCGGCAACGGACGCCGCCACCACGCAACCGCAGCGCGATCTCTTCGCCTCCGATGTCCTGCGCTACTTCCTGCTCCGAGAGATCCCCTTCGGCCAGGACGGCAGCTTCAGTTTCGATGCCCTGATTACGCGCTACAACGCCGACCTGGCCAACGGCTACGGCAACCTGGTCAGCCGCACCCTGAACATGATCACTCAGTACTTTGGCGGATCCATCCCTTCTCCAGCGTTGGACCATGACGGCGGCCAGGATCCTGCAAGGAGGGAACGTAGAGCCATGGCGGAAGCGATTCGTGACGGCTTCCAGGCCATGCAGGCGCGCTTGCATCCCCTCTTCGATCGTTTCGCCTTCCATGATTACCTTTTGGAAGTCATGCGTCTCATCTCGCGGATCGACAACTTCCTTTCGGCAGCAGCCCCTTGGAAGCTCGCAAAGTCCAGCGACGAAGAAGACCGGCGCGATCTGGCCACCACTCTCTTCGTCTCCGCTCAGGGCATCCGCCTTGCCACAGCCCTGCTCCATCCCGTTCTTCCCTTCGCTACGGCCAGAGTTTGGGCCCAGCTTGGACTGGGCAGCCTTGAGGATGCCGCCGCTCAAGGAAGGCTCAAGATACTGCACTGGGCGGAGTTGAAACCCGGCACGCAACTAGGCGCCCTGACCACGATCTTCCCCCGTGCCGACAAAGGACTCGCGCAGAAAATGACTGAAATGGAATCCTCCATCGCCCCAGCCTCCACCGCCTCCCTCGGGACCGAGCCGGCAGCCGCGCCTGCGGCGGCCGGCGCCAAGCAGGAGGAGCCCACGGCGAATCCCTCCATCAGCATCGACGACTTCGCCCGGGTCGAGATGCGCGTGGCGCGGATCGCCGTCGCCGAGCGCATCCCCAAGGCCGACAAACTACTGCGTCTGGAGGTCGAGCTGGGCGACGAAAGGCGACAGATCCTCTCCGGCATCGCCGAGTGGTACACCCCGGAGGATCTCCTTGGCCGCCGTATCATCGTGATCACCAACCTGGCCCCGCGCAAGATGCGCGGACTGGAGTCCCATGGCATGCTTCTGGCCGCCAGCCGGGATGGAGGGAAACCTTACCTGGCGACCGTTCCCGAGGAAGCTCCCCTTGGATCCCGCCTCAAGTGAGCGCCCCTTTCTTTCTTCTGGACACTCAACCCTGATGCTCATCGACTCCCATTGCCATCTTGACAGCTACCCGGACCTTCCGGCGGTGCTCGCCCGCGCTCGTCAGGCCGGCGTGGGTCAAGTTCTGGCGATCGGCATCGGCGACGGTCCCGAGACCATGCATCGGGCTCTGGAACTGGCTCATGCTCACAGCCGGGATACTCCCGAGGTCTGGGCCTCGGTCGGCATCCATCCCCAGGAGGCGCATCGCGCCACCCCGGAGGCTTTGGCCAAACTCTCTACCCTCGCCGGAGACCCGCGCTGCCTGGCCGTCGGGGAGATCGGGCTGGACTACTATCATCTGGACAACCCCCAGATTCCCGTCCAGCAATCAGCCTTCATCGCCCAAATCAGGATCGCCGCGGAGGCAGGCAAACCCGTCATCATCCACTGCCGCACCTCCGACCTCGCCACCCCGGCCGCAAAGGCCAAGTTTGCCACGGCTGACGCCTGGGAAGATCTATTCCGCCTTCTCCACGAACATTGGACCCCCACCGGACTACCCGGCATCATGCACTGCTTCTCTGGTAATCAGCAACAGGCAGAGCGCTCGCTGGCCGCCGGCTTCTATCTCTCGTTTGCGGGCAACGTGACTTATCCCAGGGCCGCCATCCTTCAGTCCGTAGCCGCCGGCGTGCCTTCTGATCGTATTTTGGTCGAGACCGACGCTCCTTTTCTAGCACCCATTCCGCTGCGCGGCGGCACCAACGAACCCGCGTTCGTCACGCATACAGTCCACTTCGTCGCGGGGCTGCGCGGCGTCTCGGCCGCCCAACTCGCGGAGAACACCACTTCCAACTTCGGGGCGCTGTTCCCAGCGTCCAAGTCTGGTTCGCAGCGCGTTTGAGGAAGTGTCGACAGGACCTGGCAAGCGCATCTTAATTTGGCAGAAGGGAGCAAACTATGGCGGCTGATAACAGCTTCGATATCGTGAGCAAAGTCGAGATTCAGGAAGTCAAGAACGCAATCGACCAGGCGAGCAAGGAGGTTCATGCGCGCTTTGACCTGAAGAACTCAAAATCCTCCATCACCCTGGAAGGACAGGACACCGTGCAGTTGGCCTCCCAGGATGAGTACACCTTGAAGGCGGTGATCGAAATCCTGGCGCAGAAGTTCGTCAAGCGCAACGTCTCCCTGAAAAACCTGGAATATGAGAAGGTGGAACCGGCAGCCAACTCCTCGGTCCGGCAGAAGATCAAACTCAAGCAGGGAATCTCTTCGGATGCCGCCAAGAAGATCGTCGCCGCCATCAAGGACTCCAAGCTGAAGGCGCAGGCCAGCATTCAGGGAGATACGGTCCGGGTGACCAGCAAGGATCGCGACACGCTCCAGCAGATCATTGCCCTGCTGCGCGGCAAGGATCTCGGCCTTGATCTGCAGTTCACCAACTATCGCTCCAATTAGACCATTTTCCCTGATGATGGGTGTACGGAAGCGGGCGTTCCGTGGCGTTTTCATTGAGGAAAACGCCCACAGGAGTCGTTCCCCTTGCTTACAC